>JADKHO010000002.1:900000-1127087 GCA_016721765.1 Bacteroidota bacterium | reverse complement strand
TTTGGCAGCTTTAGCGTATTGGCCAGTTTCACTGCACGTTTCGCATCGCTTATTGAGCTTTCAAAATTACCTTGCTCTCTATTTCGGATACTACTTTTAATTAAATCAGACAACTCTTCTTTGTTTTCAGCCACTGCCAAAGAAGTTGATAATAGAAATAATAAAAAATAAGGAATAAATTTTATAGGAGATAAAAACATAACACAAAAATAATTTTTAATATTATAAATTATTATTTTATTTGTTGCGTATTTCTACTAATTCATCGGCATGAAAACAATTTTTATCGTCACAATTGTTCTGATTTCATCAATGCAAATAGTATTCGGACAAGCTGAAATGAGAAGACCTGTTTTTACTGGTGGAGGCTCTACCAGTAAAGGTGTAGCATTGACTATGGGACAATCATTCGCTGGCAATAAAAAAGCTGGATGCAAAATAATACAAATTGGTGCACAGACAGGTGTTGATTGTGATTCTCTCACCTTTAATGGCAATTGTGATGTTCTTGGCTATTGGGTAAATGGAACTTATATATTAACCGGAATCAAAGAAAAAAACCTTTCAATTTTAACCAATGATTTTAATGTTTATCCAAACCCAACTAATGATTTGCTTTATTTGAGTTCAGCTAGAATGAATTCAGATTTTATTGTACAGCTATATTCCATGAATGGTGAACTTGTGATTACTGACTATTGGGTCAAGGGCGAAACAAAACTTCTCAACATAGAAAATCTTTCACCTGCTATTTATCTGATACGGTTCGTTTCAAAAGATTGGAAAACAATCAATAAAAAATTAATCAATAAACTTTAAAACAAGATGAAAAATTTAATCTTTTCAATAGCAATTATATTAGCAGCAACTTTTGCATTAAATGCACAAACCTCAGTAGTTCCAAATTCAATCAACTTGCAGGCCATAGCTCGTGATGGATCAGGTAATATAGTATCAGGCAATGGAACAACTAACAATATACAGGTAAGACTCACTTTTATTGATAGCATTTCCTCAATAGATACGCTAATAAAATTGATATACAATAGGCCTACTGATGCCTTCGGTCAATTTAATATTGAAGTTTCTCAGCAAACTATTACTTCACAGGTAAATGGTTCATTAACCAATATGAACCAAATTGACTGGAGTAAGGGTAAGAAGAAAATCAAAATTGAATACAATAGTTGTATTGCATGTACATGGAACGATTTAGGAGTTATTGATGCAGCTTCTACCTTTTATGCCTTTCATAGCAGAACAGCAGAGAAACTTACAACAACTGGAAATAATGGTGATGTGCTAAAAAGGGTTAGTGGACAATGGGTTGCTAGTAATGACAACGATAATCAAACGTTATCGCAATCGGGTAACACTGTAACACTTAGCAATAGTGGTGGCTCAGTTAATGTTGACCCAATTCAAGATTATGCAATATTAATTGATTCAGTGGCTAATGGAGTCAGTGGAGGAACCAATACTCCAGGTAGCTGGCAAACAAGAAGGTTAAACGAAATTTCTTCAGTATCAGGAACATCAATTTCTTTGCTTCCAAATAATCAAATACAATTGGCAGTAGGTAAATATTATATTGAAGCAAGTGCCCCAGCTCATCAAGTGGGTGGTCACGCATGTCGTTTTAGCAAGGTAAGTGGTACTGCCACTCCTCCTATATTGTGGGGTAGCACAGAGTATTCTTACAGCGGCGGGGGCACATCAAGGTCAATTATTAAAGGTGTAATAAGTGTTAATACATCATCTATATTTATTATTGAACACTTCACTGAAGTGCAAGCTAATGCAAATGCTTTAGGTGTTAATAGCACTGCTGGCATGGTGGGTCCTAGTATTTTTACGCAAGTTCGCATTCAAAAAATCCAATAATCAACTGAAACCAAGGTTATATTTTGACACATCTGTTATTGGTTAAGTTTATGACGAAGAGTTTGAACTAGTTTCAAATTTATTATGCTAAACACTAAAACATGGTGAAATTATTTGGGTGTATTCTAATTTTTTGGTAGTTGATTTAAAAAATGCTCCTAAAAAAGTAGGAGAACCAACTGAATGGAATATCGAAGAAATGTTGCCTTTGGCTTCTGAAATTCCATCCGCTGGATTACCAGCTAATTTGCCTAAACAGTGTTTCCACTTACATTATATCGTGCTACAAAAATCTCAGTATTTGCGGAATTAGTAAGGGTTATTCCGTTTCCAAAGTTAATCGTGGCATTGAATGTGCCTACAACGTATATTCGATCGTCCTTATCTATTGAAATTCCGTAAATAGTATTATCAAAATAGTGCCCATAAATTGTTCTCACCCATACCAATGAGCCCAAACTATCAGATTTTGCAATAAATCCATTCTTTTGATTTCCTGTCGTTACAGTTGTTCCGGAAAAGGCTACACTTCCACCACTAATACACCCAACATAATAAACATTGTGTCTACTATCGGTTGCTGTTCCATAAGCCTCAATTACGCAAGTCTCCGCGCTTAAGAAAAAATGAAGGGAATCCGCAAGGGTTCCCTTTTTAATTAGCTGGTAATCAGTATAATGAATTTTTAATTGCACCTCCAAAGGTCGGCCCGTCCACCCGATTTTTATATACCTGGAATCAACAAGATGCTCTAGCGCTGAAGTGATTTTGCCAGGTCTAAAATAATCATAAGTGGTCAATTTTTTGGAGCGTTGGAAGATCCTAATTTAGGAGCGCGGAATTCCAAACTTGAATTAATATTCGATAGGTTTTTCCATTCATCGAATTCGTGAAAAATTTTCAAGAGAATCGCCTTCCTTGCTCGCTCGTTGCCTAACTTTACTGTAAAGCATCTAAGTAGATGCACTTTAAACAATGGAGGTTCTTTTATTTGGTTGTGTTAAGTCCCGCAAGGCTGAGTTTCAAAAACTCACACAAAACCAATCCGGCATGAGTTGATGTACAAAGTTAAAGTAAAACGAACTTCTTTGATAACCTGGTAACTTTAGAGAGGAGCCAGGTTTTTTTTTACCTTATAGCTATTTTATACCTAACTTTTCGATGAACTCCTTATCATTTGGGTCATTAATGTACTTGAACATTTGTGCTTTTGACCATTTATCCATATCAATGATAGTAAATTTTCCTTGTACCGCTGCTGTAATAAGCGCTGATGCTTCTAATGGTTTTGGAAACTGAATTACAGCATGAGGATATTTTCCAAAAATGTATGCAGATAAAACATTTTCTGTGGGAGTTCCATCAAAAAAACGACTGTAAGATAAATTTTTAGCCGGTCCATTTGGATCAGACAAAGATTCTTGAATTAGAAAATACATATTACTATGTTATTATTAAAAGATTTAGGATTGAACTAATCTCAAACACTCGGCAGTTATATTCCTTGCTGAAATAAAATTATCATCTGCGGCACCATAAATTGAATAGTCTCCTTTAACGCAAATCGGTATCTCATTTTCCATTTCCCAATCGCTCTTTATAAGTCTTTCTAAATATTCCATCATTTCCTCATTGTTAGAAGATGCAATGAAAATATAATCAATTTGCTCATCGACCATATCTGAAACAAACTCATTATCTATTTTGCCGTCTACAATTATTTTTTTTGCTTCGCTTAAAGTCATCTGATTAATTTTGTTAAATCTAAACATTTTTACTCATTTTTTCTTTGGTACTCTAACGACATATCTTGTCTTATCCTGTATGTACTTTTGTTCTAAAATAAGTATATTGTGAATTCAAAATTGATTATAATACAATCTAAAAAATATGGAAAGAACCCTTGTATATACCGATGAGGTATCAGCACTTAAAGACTTTATTGATAAATACTGTAAAGTGGTTAGAATTGCTTGTGAGGAACTTGATAAAAAGGAATATGACTCAGAAGTACAAAAGCACTATTTCATGTTCCTTGAAAGATTCATTTTTGGATGGCGAGATATAAATTCAATTATGTTAATTGAGGGGGACAAATTCAATTCCCTGTTTTCTGTTCCCATTCTTGTCAGGGCGATTATTAATGACTGTATAGTGGTTCAATACTTGGATTCAAAATGGTCTTTTCGGATTCCGGTGAAATAGCTGATGATACAGAGTTCTTGAAAGTATGTTTCGATTTAGATGGTGCCTTTTTAAACGCTGTGTTTGAAATGGCGGCTCTTGGAGGGATGGGTGCCCCTGAATATAAAGCAAATATTAAGAGTGAATTTCCGGATTATTTTATAGATGGATCTGACAAGGTTCAACATGGAAAACTAACTACCAAGGACGCATACACTAAAGTTATTGGCAATGCACTGTTATCGGAGGATAGAAAAGCTAAGATGTTAGATTCCTACTATCTTTTTAAATATTATTCTCAATACGAACATTGCTCTCCACTCACCAAACATCGCTTGTATAAGGATGATAGGGTTAATTTTCATCAATTTTTGACCGCATTTGCTATAACTGTTTCTTGTGGACATTTAATTTTGCAAAGATTGAAATATGACGGTGCAAAAGTGGACGAATTAGCACAACTTTATGTCGATATATTTGAATTTTTTAATCAAAAACATGAAGCAGAAATCCAATCAATTCTAGAATGAAAAAACCATTTCCAACAGCAGAAGAGTTCCTGGATATTCAAGATAAATTTTTACTTGATATCAGGGATGAGTATGATTTAAAAAAAGTAGCATCAACTGAGTTCATTCAATTGCTTGTAAATTCAGGAGAAAAGGAGTCATACTACATTTTTGGCTACGATTTCAAGTTATCACCATTGCCTTTGAGCCATAAAACACCTGATTTATTGGTGATTTTTTTTAGAAAATATTCAGATGAACACAAGAATAAAATGGAACGTTTATTCAAAGACCTTGACACTAATTTTAGAGCATCAATGAAGGCAATGAATTTTAAGATTTCCATACATACGTTTAGAACACCTAATAGCAAGTTCGACAATGGCAAAAAGATATATTTTAAAAGATTAAAGTAATATCCCTTTAGTACGAGGGTCTCACAACTCTCTGATTTGTAAATACTTACAGGGGTGCTTCCTTTTACCCCTAAAATTTAACACATTTCTGGAGCGCTGGAGAAGCTTTTGTTGGGGTCTGGAGCGCTCAAGGTATTTGCATAGAACTGATGAAGTTTTTTTCAACCTTGTCTCAAAGCAGGAATCAATGGTTTCAACCTCTTCTCTAAAAACACCTCAACCGCTGCGACCCAATGATAATCTTTTGCATCTTTTACATTAAACAAGATCACCTCTGCGTCATCGGATGATTCCAAGTCTTTAATCGAATGAATATCATTTCAGGTATTATGAACACATATTTTATTTCAAGCGGAAGGGATGAAAAAAGGACGATTTTGAGTTTAGCAAGTAATAGGGGATAGGACCCCAAAAAGCCGCATTGAAGCGGCTTTTTTAGTGTAATAAATGCCCAAGTTGAATCTATACCCTCAGGGTTAAGGGTCTGAGTCAAGGAACTTCTCTTATGCCTAATGAAAATCATAATTAATTGAAAATCAGTATAAATATAAAATGCAACTACATTTATTAATGGAAAAAAGCCTAAAAATGTTTAAGCTATGTTTAACCCCTTTCGTTTTTTTTTGTATTTTTACGGGGCAAATGCAAAATGTATGACCAAGGCCAAAATCATCCTGTATAAAAATAAACGCAATAAAACCAAGCATCCTCTTGCTTTGCGCATAACCAAGAATAGAAAATCCAAGTATATGTATTTGGGCGTTTCAATAAGTGAAGAGGATTGGAATGCTGAGGAAAGCAGAGTTAAAAAATCTCATCCGAATTATAAGCAGATCAACCATCTGATATTAAAAAAATTAACCTCGTTGGATGATATCATTCTCGATTCGGAAGCCAATGAAAAAAATTCAACTATTCTTGAGATAAAGAAGCAAGCGAAGCGAGAGAAAGTGCATAATTCGTTTTTTGAATTTGCTAAGGAACAATTTGAAACCCTTAAAATGCTTGGTAAATATAATGATGCCATTAGCAGTGAATCCCGTATAAAATATTTTAAGGAATTTGTTGGCGGTGTTGATATACATTTCAAAGATATTACTGTTTCACTTCTGGAAAAGTTTAAAGTGTATTTAAAAGTACACAGGGGAGTGGGGGAGAGGACAATTACCAATTACATGATTAAAATTCGTTCCTTGTATAATAAAGCAATCAGAGAAGGGCTTGCTTATCAGGTTGATTATCCTTTCGGAGGTAATCAAATAAAAATCAGGATACAGGATGGTCTTAAAATTGGTTTGGATGAACAGGAGATAAAAGCAATTGAAAATTTGAACCTGATGGAAGGAACTCCCATTTCACATGCCAGAAATTTATGGCTCTTTTCTTTTTATATGGCAGGTATGCGCATTTCCGATGTGCTTAGGGTAAGGTGGAGCGATATTGCAACCGGTCGATTAAATTATACTATGGGTAAAAATAGTAAGGCGGTAACCGTTAAAATTCCGGATAAAGTAGTTTTGATTTTAAATCAGTACAGCGAACAAAAAATAGCAAATTCTGATTTTGTGTTTCCGGACTTAAAAAAGGCGGATCTTGAAAACTCTAGGGATTTGTATGTAAAAATTCACACGGCAACCCGGCGAGTGAACAATTATTTGAAGGAAATTGCGAAGCTGGCAAAAGTTGAAAAGCAGTTATCCTGCCATATTTCCCGCCATTCTTTTGGAAATATAGCGGGGGATAAAATTTCGCCACAGATGCTTCAAAAATTATATCGGCACTCTGATATTAGAACCACCATGGGCTACCAAGCTAACTTTATTCACAAGAGTGCAGATGAGGCGCTGGATGCAGTTTTAAATTTCTAATTTGAAAATGCAATTTTCTAAATCCTCCCATATTTAAATGGATGTTAGTGCTTTTTGATTTCGAAAAATGAGATAGGCATTTCGACTTTCTTCAATTTATTTAATACCTAAAAGGTGGATAAAGTAAAAATAACTTTCTTCGGCATTGGTTGCAGGGTAGCAATCGGCAAATTTAATCCTGAAGATTGGGAAAGGCTTCATGGGATAGCTGAAATACTCGCAGTTCCATTGAGTGAAGCAGTTTTTGATTCCACTTTTTTTGTGCATTTGGCTGACAGCAATTACAAACAATGGTTTGACTTGGGCAACCATTTCAAAGTTTTTGGATTGCTTAATAATTATCAAAGTACCATCGAAATTCGTATTAATGGCAAGAAGCAACGCAAAATTCTTTCGAATGACTTGATAGATGATAACTTGCTATTCCCGCTTTATAAAACTGATATTTTAGCATCATCGAAATTTCATCAGGACAAAGGTGATTTAATCATTGTAGAAAAAGAAATAGGAACGCTTGCAAATTATAGATTTGAAACTGAAAGCTTTTCGATTGATAAATTATATTTCTCCCTGCAGTCCATCCACCTGAGCATAGACATGAAATTTTCGCTTTTGACTAATTTAAGTTACGCTGGAAAAGAATTGATTAGTAAAAAGTCCGATACGCTTGTTAAGGAAAGATTTGCATTACTATAATTTGAGATTAAATTCAGTTTATCTTTGGAATACAATAGTTGTTTGAACCTTAATAAATTAAAATATGAAAGAACATAAAATTGGCACATACAAAGTAAGAGTTCGCAATTTAACTATAGAGGATGCAGTAGAGTTCAACACTACCACAATTGATAAGCATACACGAATTATTGAAGTATTTCACCCAGATGGCAAAAATGCTAAGGGAATTTATCAATCGGATGCCGAGTCAATAATTACTGCTCAAAAAAGAATTGAAGTTAACTTGTGATCATTTTCGAAAAGAATATCCTTAAATAATATACATAGGCCAAGATTTCATAAGCAAAAACCTTTTACAGGAAAGATTTGCTTTGATAGTTGCAACACATAAAATCTCTAACCAAAATTTTATTATCCTAACAATAAAACTAATCAAACACAGATTATAGGTTATTTTGAATTTATTTTTGCCACTATCCTGTTTAGTGCAGAATTAGCACCAAATCGAATTTCTTATTAGCGATTTTTTATTTTGTTTTTCTTGAATATCTGTGTGCAGAGAAAACATAAAGCATAAAATCAAAACCAAATCTTCTATTGGAATATTCAATTATGCTTTAAAAAACGGGATCGCTTAATTGAAATAAAATTCCTTAAGTATAACAAACGCTTTTTTATAATTAAAACAGGATGAATTCTTCCCGTTATAATCAAGATATGAATTAAGTTTTTGATTGAAAAATCAACACTTTCAAAATTAAATTCCTTCAGAATCAAAGCATTTTTCATTTTTATTAACAAATTGATTTTGTTTCATTTAAGCAACAAAATTGATTTCCGAAAAAAATAATTGCCGGTCATTGAATCCTATTTAATGTTACCGGAAAAGAATTTACATTCTTAAAAGCCGCGTCAAATCATAATAATCCGTAATTCTTCACTATGATATTACATGTTTAACAAATAGACATTCAAAATTATATGACTATTTTAAGAAAATTATTTATTGCCGGCAAACCTTTACCGGTAAGTCTTTTAAGCCATAACTGAAAGTTAGTAAATATTTTTTCCTCTCGGCAAAATCCTCTTTTTGAGATTTAATTTTATGTTGTAAAATTCACTTAACAACAATAGATTATTTAAATGGAATTAATCGTTATAGATTCAGAAGCATTTCAGCAATTAAAGATTGATATGAAAATGATGATAAAACAGGCAGTTACTGAAGCCAAATTTGAGCTATTAAAAAAGCAAGAAGACGATTTAGTAAGTTGGGAAGAAGCAAAGAAAATCTTGCCCTATAAATCAAAATCCTCATGGCAAGAATTCCGTGACAGCGGCAAAATAAAGTTCGAACAAATCGGTAGAAAAATCATGTACTCTAAAAAGAGCCTCATTGAGTTTTTGAAACAAAAGAATAAATTTTAACCAGATATAAATAAAATGATAGCTAGAAAATGTTTAAACCCAGAGTGCCCAAATCCGGATGTAGAAATCAGGCGCACAAATAAGCTCTTTTGTGACCTAAAGTGCAAAAATAGATATACTTATCTAACCAAATTATTTCTTAATCCCTATGAAATTGAAATGGCAAAACACCGGAATAACAACAACACCATTCTTAAATTCCTACTGAACAATGGTCATTCAAAAATTGGTGTTCTGGAACTGACTACACTCGGCTTTTATTTTCCGGCTTGCTTCGGTTCCACAAGAAACTATAACACATATGAAGTATTTCGCTTTAATGACATTGAAATATACCAAGACTCTAATTCTAATATTCACCTATCTAAAATTAATAACGATGACACAATTTGCTAGTACATTTAATTTTTATGCGCATCCTCTTTCAATACCGGAAATTGGTAGGCTTCAAATCCTTCAGGAAAAATTTAGTGGAACTACTTTCCTGTCGAAAGAAAGTCTTGCTGGTATATCTCCCGAAAAATATGCAGTAATTAAGGCAATTCAAGCTTCCCAAAAAATAAATCCATTAGGAGCTGCCACCGTTGAAAAAATTAAACCATTTACTGTTGAGGATTTTCTAATATGGGGATTAATTATAGGTGGAGTAATAGTAATTTTTATTGTTGCTAATCAAATTTATGATTCACGAAATAAGAAGGAAGAAGTGTTAGATTTTAGTAAGTTCAAATTAAGGAATACCGAAATAATACCGGAACAAAGAGAATCTTATGATAACACTAACGAAAACACCATTCGTATGAGTGAAGTCCTGGATGCTGAGGAAAACGACTAAATCTTTTCGTATTTGATCAGTCTGAAAAGCGCGTTAATTCTCATGGTAAAGCACTTATGTCAAAATAAGAAGCGTTGACATCGATCAGAATCAAATCATAGCTAATTCCTCCAATCAGATTAATTATCAAGTCAAATTTTAAGCCATCACCTTTTAAAAATTTCATTCCTGTGCCATTCCAAATTTTCACGTGATGGCATGTAGCTTTTATTTTGCGGTAATAAAATGCTTTTTCCAGCGAAAGATCGAATGCTGTTGATTGATGAATTTTCTGTAAAACTTGAAGATACTATTTCTTCATAATTATTATTGATGCTTATCAATCCCTGTCAAAGGCACGATGCAGATTAGGACATAAGGCAATGCCATTTGTAATCGTGTCATTGTGAGACAGGGCAAATGATTTTATGTGGCAGGCATCCACCATTTGAATATCATACCCAGAAACAATGCGCATACCGCTAATGCAGCAAGTGTAATTGTAGATCTGAGGCACAAGCTTTTTAAAGACTCCACCGCGCACAAAAATCTCCTCCTCATTTGCTTTTTCTATCTTATTCTGATAAACGCCTGCCGAATCATGTAGAATTTCCTGAGCCACTTGATTAAATAATCCAGACTGGTCATAATTTATATGACCGGCACTAAAATACTTCTGCAAAATCAAATGGTGAAGATATTCCCGGCTCTTTTTGTTTAACAATAAAACAAATAGAGCCTCGTCCAAATAAGCATAAGCAAGCACATCTTTTAACTGAGAAAAACTTCTGATGGAAGAAGAATTTGTAAGGGCAATTTCCTTTCCAACCCAAGTTTTTAAATGCCAGAAATTATCCGAGATCAGATGATAAAAAGGCAATGAAAAATTGGGTTTGAAAAACTCCTGCTTGACTAAAACATTCCAGTTGTCTTTGAAGCGTGCAACCAGCTCCGGTGTGATTTCTATTTTGTTTTCAATAATCTCCCTTGCATCAATTGTCTGAATAATGGATAAAAGTAAAATTGGTTTATGTGGTGCTTTACTCCCATTTTTGGTAGCGCGATTTAATTTACAAAGGGCTTTCGAATAATAGGTTAATGCAAGCATTTGATTCGGTTGCCTGTAAATGTATAATTTTAATGGAAATCCGATGTGTTCTTTTTTTTAATACAATTATGAACGAACCCAATCAATTAGTTTAGGAATTGTTTCAGGTGCAGGTTTAAATTTAAGGATAAATAATCCTGGATGGATAATTTTTTAAAGGGATATCAACTAAAATAAAACAATATAAATCGTTAATTAAATTTATGCAAAGCATAAACTAAATAGCATATTTAATTTCAGGTTTAAATCCAGTACGTAAAAATTATATGGGAAATACTGATAACACTATATGCCGGTAGTATTAAGTAATATGGAAATTCATATTACTTATTTTATAAAAAAAAATCCAATTAATTGCTGCTCTTTAGGAATATGAAAAATAGGAATTAAGCTTTTTTAAGCGGAGCTAATTGTTTTTAATTGATTAAAAGCGATTTTCAGCGGTTTTAATTTTATATAAAATACCCGGATAATATGGCACTTTCATAAGAATAAATTGCAATAAAACAGGTTGGAGCAAAAAATGGGAGATGGACCTTCCGTCATCAAACCACCGCTTATATTTTCAGTCAGCCAATTCAATAAAATATGCACTATCGAAAATTGCTTCGGATAAAGGAGCAGCAAAGATTTTGCCGCCTTATGAAATTTCACCCATTGCTCGGTGGAAAACTTTCCGATTGCAATTTTGCATCCAACACCAAAGAAGGTTATTTTTACTTTATCCACTTATCTAATATTTGACAGAATAATCAAGCACTAAAGTAGTTAACTATTTCTCAAATGAAACAATCAAAAACACATTATACAGTTTCGACAAGATGTCCAGAAAGTATCGAATTAATGAACTCATATTGGGATAAATGGAATCCTCCAAGTGCCAAGATAACTGCTGAATTTATTAAGGAAAAAGAGGAGCATATAAAGTATATGGATAGAATGGGAAGAATACTTAGAAGAGAGGCTTTTATAAATAATTGTATCGGTTTTGGATGGACTGAAAAGCTTCCTAAACACCGAGTTGTCAAAGTGAGTTATTTATACGGTTACAAGCTAAGAATAACCTTTGATAACGATGTAGAACGGAATTTAGACTTCGAGAGATTTGTATTCAGTCCTAAGTATGAAAAATTTGAACCTTTACAGAACATAGAAGAGTTTAAAAAAGTAGCAGTAGACCATGATGAACTTTACTGGGATGAATTTGTCCTTGATATTAAAGCAGATGACCTGTATAGATGGGATTTTGTTTCGTATTAATTTCGACTTCTGGTAGTGACGTGTTGAAAATTAAACTTTGATATATTTGCTGAAATACGTGCTTCATAATGAGAAAGGATTACAATCAGGCAATGGAAGACCGTCTTCAAAAAATGAATGAAGATGAGCTAACAGAAATGTTTCTTTACGGTATTACAAAAGAGATTTTCCCAAATGATGAAAATGATGCGTTCAGAAGATATATTTTGGAAGATGAAAATTTTGTTGATTGGCTTTTGAAGTTATTTGTTAGGCAGGGGCTTTATACTTTCTCAAACAATAAGTATGAGTTTACAAATAAATATTCAGTTGTTAAAAGAATAGGAGGGTGGGCTAATTATAGGAACAGACAGCTGCGGGATGAGGAAAGAACCGCAACATTGGAACAAACTGGCATTGATGCTAATATAAATACCGTAAAAACAAACAAAATTCAGGTTGGGTTTTCCTTACTAATGATGTTCTTTGTGCTTGTTAATTTGTTGTATGTGGCATTCGGTTACGATGTAGCTAAAAAATCACAAGAAGACCATGTACAAGATGAGATATTAAAATCGGGCTTGCAGCGATTAGATTCAACCCAAAAAATGATTTTAAATTCAATTCAGAACTATGTTTCTTTTCAAAAGCAACAATCGCAACAAGACAGCCTAATGAAAACAAAAACATTAAAAACCGTTTCAAAAAAACCTTAATTATCATCTTTATTTTTATCACGTAGTAGCCTTTACTGGTCTTTTAGTTACAGGATTATTGTGTAAATAATTAAGTCGCTGTTCCATCCTTTCATTGGTTGATAGTTCTACAGGATTATTATCTTGTTGCCAAAACTGGTTCTTGGTATTATTAGAATTTCTTCTTCCATTTTCTTCAAACATTTTAACAACCATTCTCTCCGGCTTTCTTTAGGATTTTCAAGAATGGCTCCCAGTAGTTTAAAGGAGGTGATTTTTTTCATGTCACGCATAATATCTTCCAACTTTGCAAATGGTAGTTGGAATGTACAAGATTGGTCTAGTTTATCTGCATACCCCGTAAAAATACGGGGTAAATTATTAAGTAATTCACTTTAAATTGCCGAAATTAAATTTTAACCTTCATCATTTTTATAGACGATACTAAAAATGAATAGAAGTAGTTTAATCTGAAATTATTTTTAATTTTGATAGTAATGCCTTTTACTAAATTTATTTCTTTACATAAAAAAATATTGACCTTGAAAAAAATCCGCCCGCGCTTTCTCTTATTTTTGTTAATTGGCGTTTTTCAAGCAAATTTTTCCAATGCACAATTGGGCAGTTATGTTTTCACTAAGGATACAGCAACATACATAACCATTACTGGGGGCACAGCGTTGGGACCTACTCAATCCTCATCACCAGTAGGTCCATATAGTAGCTATTTTTTTGGCAATTTGGCGAACCTTAATGGGTCTTCAAATTCCGCCCCTTTACCTGGTTTTCCTATCGGATTTAATTTTGTTTTTGATGGGAATACGTTCGACAGATTTATTATTGGTAGTGATGGTTGGATAAAATTGGGGAATAGCGGACAATCTATTAGTACCTGTGGTGGTTTTACAAGTATAAATTATATGTATTCTACCATGGCACTGTCTGCGATAAGTTGTGCAACAAATATTATCTCCATTTTTCGAATCGATCTATCTACTTGGGAATTAGTGCCGCAGGCATCAGGAGTCGGAAGATTAAGGTATTTGTTATCGGGAACTTCGCCTTCCCGTAAACTCATTATTCAATGGGAAAAATTTAATTTATTCCACTCTTGGAATGCAGGCGAATTTTATAAAGTAAATTTTCAGCTTACACTAAATGAAGGAACCAATTCCATTCAATTTCACTATGGACCAATGACTAATCATTATGGCATATCAGATTCACTTGGAATTGAAGTTGGAATAAAAGGGTTGGGACAATTTAATGGCTTAATGTGCCAAGCTGATTCAAGCTGGGATTCAACTCAGGTTTTTTTAGGAACACCTGCGAAATGCAATCTTTCTCCAACTGTTAAACCTTCAAATGGATTGCGTTTTACCTTAAGCCCCGGGTCAGTTTGTGCTGGTACACCCAATGCAGGAGTTGCTATTTCCAATTTAAAATATGTATGTCCTTCTGATAACGATACCATTTCACTTGTTGGAAATGATTATGGTGCAGGAATAAGTTATAAATGGGAATCCTCAAATGACACCCTTCTATGGTCGCCGATTAGTGGAAAAATTAATCGATTTATGGTTGTGAATCAAAGCGCAACAAAATATTATCGCTGTATTGTAAGTTGTTCGTCCGGAAGTTCTGATACATCTGAATTTGTAAAGGTAACTCAAAAGCAAGCTTATTTATGCAGTTTATGCAAAGGGTCGACTGCCACCTGTAAATTTGCAGGTAATACTTCTCCCCTTTAACGATATAAAGATTATTGGAACTAGTTTTAATTTTAATTCCACTAATTCAAAATATTATGATTGTCAGTTCAGTGGCTCAGTATCTAATAACAGTACTTGTTTTGATCCTATTGATTCCAATACTGCTAATTTAATTCAAGGATTGAGTTACGTTTTAAATTTTACGCCAGGTATTAAGGCATATTATCCAAGTATCTGGGCAGATTATAATCACGATGGTCTCTTGTCATCAGCAGAATTCATCTTGCTAACGGATAGCTTGATGCCTTTTGTTTCGCATAATATTTCATTTACCATTCCAAGCTTGGCTTTTAATGGATTTACAGAGTTTAGGTTTATGACCAGTGAGTCTAGAACCGAAGTTATTACAGCTTCCGGTTCATGTACCTCAAAATCAGCTTGGTTTGGATGCGATTTTATTTTTACCATAGGGTCTCAATTGCCCTGTGTTAGCCCACCAACCGCTGGTTTTGTAACAATAAACAAAAACAATCTTTGTGCAAGCGATAATGCCATTATTTCACTCTTAGGCAGTTCAACTGGTTTAGGGCAAACCTACAATTGGCAATATTCTTTGGATGCAATAAACTGGCTGCCGACAGCGAATAACACTAATCCAAATATTACTCCAACGCATTTAGCCGACACAATTTATTACAGATGTGTTTTGAATTGTAGTGGAATTGATGCCTACTCCAACATTTTAAAAGTATACTATAAAAAAGTTACCTGTGTTATTGTTACAATAACCTTGGAGGCAGTTCCTGTGCTGCTTCTGATTTTATTCTTAAAACTGAACTAGTTGGAACTGCACTCAATAATTCAGATACATTATGTAATCTGCAAAGTGGAAGCAACCAAAGTATATTTGAAGCATCGCTAAATACAACAGGTGTTGTTAGCCAATTATCAAGCTACAAGCTTTTAGTTACCTGTTCTAAATCCAACACAAATGTCTCTGCATGGATTGATTATGATCATTCAGGCACTTTTACTACTGGAGAGTACATTCATTTTCCTAACCAAACGATAGCGTATGTTCCGGATACCACTACATTTTTGGTCCCTTCAAATGCACTCCTCGGTATAACAGGTTTACGTATTAGAAGTCATTCACTTCCGGGCAATAATTTCTCTTGGGCCGCGTGTACATTTTCAACCTTCGGGGAATTGGAAGATTATTTTGTTACGATTGATTTGTTCAACAAAGTGAAAGAAATAGAAACCAAAGAAATAAAAATAATAGCATACCCCAACCCTGCAAGCCAACAATTAACCATTAAAATTGATGGAACAATTAAAGGCAATGTACGCTTAAAAATGTTAAATATAAATGGCAAAGAAGTGTATACAAAGGAAATTTTAAATTTAAAAAATACAGATAGGATACTGCTTAATCTAAGCAGTTATACCGAAGGAATTTATATTTTGCAGTTGGTGTATAATGAAGGGGTTGTGATGCAAAAAGTCATAATTGAATAATAATAGACAATATGCATAGTCAAAAATTGTATGCTCAAAAGTATGTTCGTTTTTCGGTTAAGCAGCAACTTACTATTGATGTTTGAAATGTTGCAATGGGAATTTATTTTTTGAAATTGAGTAACACAAATTATGTCGCAACAATAAGACTAATTATTGATTTAAGAAAAAACATATTTGCAATTAAGTTAAATTGCTTTAGTGCTTATTCATCCCATTTTTTACAATTAAATTAATTAACTAACAAAATCCTTATCCAATTATGAAAACAAACCTTAAAAAATTAGTAACAATAATAATTTTTACAGTAGGTGTTTGCACTAACACATTTGCACAAACCTTTCAATGGGCTAAAAGTTTTGGTGGGGCAACTAATGAGGCCGGTAATGCTCTAGCAATGGATCAATCTGGTAATATTTTAATTGCCGGAAATTTCACAAGCACTGTTGATTTTGATCCAGGTGCGGGGATTTACAATATGATTGCGCCATTTGGTTTGAGCGATTTGTTTGTTACCAAACTCGATCCTTTGGGTAATTTCATTTGGGCTAAGAAAATTGAAGGAACAGGTATTGTTGGAATAAGGGCTTTTATATTGGATACAGCCGGAAATCTTCTAATTAGCGGATTTTTAAGGGAACAGCTGATTTTGATCGGATACAAGTAGCTATCACCTGACATCTAATGGGAATTCTGATTTTTTTGTTTGCAAATGGGATTCAAATGGCGCTTTTATCTGGGCTAAAAATTTCGGTAATTCTGATGATAATTTTATGATGATAATGGCGCTTGATAAGAGCAATAATGTTTTCCTTTCCGGTGGTTTTACAAATACAATTGATTTTGATCCGGATACCGGAATTTATAATTTGGTTTCCTCGGGCAATAATGATATTTACGTTTTAAAATTAAACTCTAATGGTATTTTTAAATGGGCTCACCGATTTGGAAGTACCGGATGGGATTACACTACAACAATAGTTATAGATAAAAGTAACCGCATCTGGCTCACCGGTGCTTTTGAAAATCAAATAGATTTTGATCCGGGTGCCGGGGTTTTTAATTTAACTGCAACTGGCACAGTGAATAATTTTATAGAAAAATTAGATACAGCCGGGAATTTTATTTGGGCAGGCAAAATTGCGGCGACAGGAAGTACAAATTTAGTTTCTCAAAATCGACCATAGATAGATTTGGAAATTTTTTGCTTTCAGGCAGTTTTTCAGGTTCAGTTGACTTTAATCCAGGTGCAGCTGCTAATAATTTTACACAAACGCTTGGTAATGCTAATGGATTTTTGTTAAAATTGGATTCTGCAGGAAACTATATAAGAAACCTTCAGTATGTAACGGATCATGGTGAAGTTTTTTGGAAATCATTGTTAACTGATGTTTCGGGAAACCTTTATGCTACCGGTGGATTTGAAGGAACGACTGATTTTGATTCTGGGATTGGCACGATTAATTATACTGCAGACTTTGGCTATCCCCAAATATTTATTTTAAAATTGGATTCGGGTGGTATTTTCTTATCCATAAAAGTGATGGGAAAAAGTCAGGTGTATAATTTCGTTGCTGCAACCATGTTCGATAAATTCGAAACATCCCTCTATGTAACTGGTGGTTTAGCGGATACTCTTGACTTTAACCCTCCCTTCGCAAACAACCTTATTGCGGTTGGAATGCAAGATGCATTTGTTGCAAAATATACTATTGGCGGAGTTGGAATTGACGACAATAAAAATTTAGGTCCCAATTACCTCATTTATCCCAACCCAACATCTGGCAGGTTAACAATAAATTTAAAAGAGCAAACAAAATATGCAGAAGTAAGCATATTAAATTCACTCGGGCAAGAACTTAGCACTACAAAGTATTTCAACATTTCATCGCTTGAAATGCAATTGGAAGGAGCAATGGGCTTATATTTTGTAAGGATAAAAACAGATAGTAAAATAACTTGTTTGAAAGTGATGAAAGAATAGGTTTTATAAAAAAGTTATTTGAAAATAATCACGGTTTTATTATGAAATATCATATCAAGAGATTAAATGCTCGTTATTTAATTGAAGAAAGTGTTAGCTGTTTTTTACAAAAAATAAATGTAAATGGAGTTTAAAAAGGACAAAATATTTATCAATTATGAATCTATCTAATTTAGGAATCCATATAGCATTTTCGAAGTATCCTTTAGGTAAAGAGGCTGAGTATTTTGAAAGCTTAAAGTTACTCTACAATAATTATAGAGATAATATAATTAAATATTTGAAATTAAACACAGATACAAAAGCTGAAGATATAGTAGCAGCCGAAAAACTATATACCCCTTGTAAATTTCATTTGTTTTCACATTTTGATATTGCATTTATTTCTTTTGTGGATAATTTCAAATTCCCTCAACGGGTTTTTGAACCTGTTACAAAAAATAATGAAAACATAAAAAGTGTTTCTTATCAGATACTGTCTGGCGGCATAATTACAACTTCAAATTCTCAATCTCCTTTTTTTATTTTTGAATCTAATGCAGAATTCATTAAAATAATTCAATTAAAAATAAACAATGGCCTGCTGATTGGCAATGGATCTATTTTGTTTGAAGAATGTGTGAAACTAGTAGAAGGTGAATTAATTAGATCTGGGGTATCCAAATATTTATTAATAAACTCTTTTAATTGGGGGGAATTTACAATTATATGTGTCAATGTTACTCCAAATGTATTAGCAAAATGTTTGATGCGTATTCGTTTATTGACAATTGATAAGATTGAAAATCAAGTTTTGAATAAACAAATAAAGAAAAATAGTTTATACAATCAATGGGCTTTAGGAGAGTTAACTGGGGCACATTTATTTAGCGAAACATTCTCCTATTTAGGTGTAAATTATGATAATTATCTAAAATTAAATCCAAAAATACATTTCAATACAACTATTGAGTGGCAAATAAAACCGGGGCATTTTCCATTTTTTGCTAAGGCAATGAAAAATTCTCCTTTAGATTTTGATACGAAATTTACGAAAGCTTATTTTAAAAATGGTAAAACGGATTATCTGATTTTCGAAAAAAAGCCGAAACTCCTTGAATCAAATCAAGAGCTATTTAAAATCCTCCGGAAAAACAAAGGAAGTATTTTGTCACATATAAGAAAAATTAAAACAAAGCCATTGTTTTCAATTGATGATGACGTTATAAAGGAATTAAATAAAGTTAGTAAATCAGCAATTGAAGGCCCTTGTGATATTACTAAATATTTGGCAGCATATAAAATATTGGAACCCAAGGAAGTGGCAATATACCTGCGAAAATTGAATGTGTCGCGAAATACGCGAAAAAAAATTAATAAAATAATATACAATTATAACCTAGGTATTGAAGACCCGATACTGTTTATTTATTTTATTGACTTATACAGATTATTAAAACAGTTTATTGAAGATTTGAAACATTTATCTAATGAGACTGAAAATTCAATACTGAAAGGGAATTTTGCAAGTGAACTAAATTCTAAAACTTACATTCCACTAAAAACCGTTATTATTCAAAAGGAACTAATAAATATTTATGTAAATGTTTTTCAAGAAGCTTTAGAGGACCGAATTTTAAACAATTACAATTATGAAGATATTAATGAATTTAGTCTCGACATCAATAGCTCACTTACTAATGTAGTGAGTTCAATTGATTCAATAATTAAATTTTATGGTGCATGTTTCAGAGATAATAAAGGCAATTCAATTATAACCACAATCAACGAAAATGAAACAGTCTCAAATAAGTTAGCAGTAAACTATAACATAGAACATATTACAAATGTTCCCCTAATTTTTGCAACACTAATTAAGGAAATTCTAAATGTACAACAATTGCAATACAGCATTGAAAATAGTACTAATTTTAAAAATTTAAATATTGAATTTGCAAATGCTTTATCGCAATTACCGGCAGGGGAGATAAATTTTCTAAATGAATTTTTAAAGGCAATAAGCTTTGCGTATTTTGAAATTGATTATAAAAAATATTATTTAACTTTTTTAAAAGACACTAATTTATATATTTTTTGGCATTGGACTTATGCGTTGCAATGTACACACCTTTATAGTTCTATCGGGTATTTTGACGAGCATTATTTCACCCGAGAATTGTTTCGATTGATTTTGATTATTAAAGCAGTGGATCAGTCTAAAGTAGAAGAATTATCGTGCCCAATTCCGGAACTGAGAACCTATTGGGATAAATACTTTAATAGAATTCTCAGCATTGTGGAAATAATTGCAGAAACGAATGCATTTAAGGAAATGTGTAAAAGCTTAAAAAACCAAACTTTTTCTGTCTTGGATAATCTTTCAAATAAAGCAGCCCCTCATAAGGAAGTTATTGTAATATCGTATAATAAAGTTGAAGATTTTTTATCTCGGCTTTTTGCCAATAGTAGCATTAATTCTGATCTGAATCATGATGACTTCTACAAAGAAATAAAATCTCAACTCTCTGTTTCAATGGAATCATTTCACTCATCTGAATCTTCATTTTATCGCAATTTAACTTATATATCATTCTATAATCTTAAATACATACAGAAAAAATTTGACTCTAAACATAATGTTTTAAGGAGGGATTATTCCACCGGAAAACCGCTTGAACATTTCTTAATAAATAATAAGAAATGGTACATCGATCCTTTTGGCGGTTTTTTCGTAAATGATTTTGATGAAAGGAAGGAAAATATGAAAATCAACAATGATATGCTTTATCTAATTTGGCACATCGGTACATTATTAAAAAAGGAAAATTTTAAAATTGATTTAGCAAATTAAATATGAGAATCCTTACTTTTTCAGATGTTCATTATAAAGAAGGTTATAATAATAATCGATTTATTAAAAATTATATTGCCGCTTTTAAATCCAAAATAGAATCGCTAATTGAGGAAAAGGAAATTGATTTGTGTGTTATCGGTGGAGATATATCATTTTCAGGTTCTGTAATTCAGTATCAAGAATTCGCTGAAATGATTAGAAATGTAATTCCAAAGGAAATCCCAATCTTTAGTATTGTCGGTAATCATGAAGTTGATTGGACTTCCCTTTCGGCTGCATTAGGCGATAAAACCTTACTAGATTTATTTGAGATTCCTAAAAGTGAAATAAACAAAAATATTAACGAATTTAAAAAGGTATTCTCCAATTACTTTTTATGTTTTCAAAGGGACATTAATAAAACAGCTTCATTAAGCTTTTCGTATAAATTTAGCGATAAACATTATGCAGGTTATGTTTATAATGAGGAAGAAGAAGTTCTTATTTTACTTTTGAATAGCGCTTGGTATTCTTTTGGCCCAGGAGTTGTAAAAGGCTTTTATGAAAAGTGGATTAGTGATAAAAGCAACATAGAGATTAAAAATCAAGCATTTTCACTTTTGGGTGACGCACTATCTCAAGAGGGTAAACAATCCTATTTTTTGGACCACTTTCCATATTTTACTGAGGTTAATGATTTGCTTGAAAATAAACCTTCTACTAAAGTTATAACATTTGCTCATCACCCTCCTTCTTGGTTAAAATGGGATGAGTTGTATAATGATAAAAATTATAAAAGAGATTTTTCTACCCTAATTAATATGTCGGATGCATTAGTTACAGGTCATGTGCATAATCCGGTATCGATGCCCTCAGTTCTCCAGAATAAGTGTTTCCATTTTAATAATGGAATATTCATGGATTATCATTTTATTGATGAAGACGCAGATAAAGACAACCCGGATGATATATTTCCTAATAATTGGTTTAATATTTTGGATATTGAAAGCACCGAGATAAGTCATTCTTCCTACAAATTTTTTGCGGAAAAAAAGACTGTCAAAAATGTGTCGTTTGAATATCATTGGAAAAAGAAAAATGATGAGGATTCGGTTTACTATTTTAAAGATTTAAAAAAGGTTTCTGCATCAGCTGTTGGACAAAAAAATAGCCCCAAAAAAGTAAAGAATAAGAACCTTGCTGAACCTATAATTCCATTTTTTCCAAAAACGATTGAGGAATTGATAAAAATACTTAAAAATAAAAGGAAGAATGCTTTTATGAATCCCAACCCGGAGATTAAAAGGTTGGACTTAACTGAACCCGTGGAATTGCTCTTCAACAATGAAGTTTATTGTATTTTAGTGAATAAATTGGACGATTTTTTTTCCCATATACATGCTTCTGAAACTTATGAAGAATTGAAACAAAATCACCTCTTTAAGCGTATACTTGAAAAAATTGAAAATGAACCGGATGGAAAATTGCCAATTATTGCTTTTTACGATCTGTTGCGAACAGTAAATGAGGAAGATACAGATGCGTTTGAATCTTATGAACAAAGTCGTTTTATAACTTTTCAAGCTTTTAAACATAGATTTTTTGTGAATTTTCCGGCATTACATAAATTTACCGAATTAAATATTGTATTTGACACAATTTTGCAGTAAAATGAGCGTTAATTTTATAAAATATTCTTATACTTGCACTCCCCAATTTTTTGATATCACTAATTTCTATACTAACGAGTTATGGCAAACGAAATAATCTTAAATGCTAAAAAGCAATTTGTTGCTTATATAGAAAAAAGTTTCAATATAAACCCTAATTACAGAGTGGATTACCTTGTCAACAATTTTCTTTTCGATTCAATAACCCTTCTAAGAGATATAAAAGTTGATGGTTTCGATAAAAATTTGTTATTAGATTATTCTTCAAAAAATAAAAAGCAGGAAGATTTTGTTAAGGCCGCATTAGTAGAATTTACAACACAACTTTATAAAAGCCGCGCTAAAACCGCCTTGCGTTACACCATTCCAGCCGATGAACTTAATTCGGTGGATGATATTTTTTTGGGGCTAGAATTTTCAGGTAATAATGATACAAGTTACTCTAATTTACCTTCTGCTTTGTCTTTAGCAACTTTTAATGTTTGAATTCCTCCCCTTAGGTTGCCTGATTTTTCTTCAATTCGTTTTACAAAGGGCTTCATTTTGAGTTAAAAAGGATACTGCTGGTGCAGTGTTTTAAAGAATAAAGCTTACGATATGTGCGAAAAAAGGGAACGCATTATAGACTGTCCAGCAAAACTTCTCGTTTGAGTTATTCAAAGCTAAGCGGTTACGGATGATTTAAAATAAACAGCTCATTACCCAAATGTATTTTTTAAATCAGAACTTGTGTTTATTGCATTACAAACACAAACTTTTACTCTCCTCGTTTTTAAATGACGAAGAGTGCGAGTAAATATGACCGGTGCAGTTCTTAAGAATCCTTCCTTTTTTGTTGTTATTGGTATAGTTTCACGAGTTGGGATTCCCTGTTAAGTCATAAGATTGCATCGTTCAAAGATTTAACTTTTCCATTGTTTTTCTAAATAAATTAGTTGGTAAACTGTGCAAGAGTTAGTTCATACTTCAAGAAAAAACAGACAATGAGAAATTGAAAAATTTAGATTGGAAAAGTATCTTTTTATGTTCAGTTTTTTAAGGTTATCGTCATAAAAAATAATCAAATTATTCAATTATTATTTTTCGGTTGATTATTTCGCCCTGCAAAATCACTTGGAGAAAATAAATCCCCTTAATAATGTGAGACACATCAATTACACTTTCCTTAAGGTTTGAATTTTGAATGATTTGCTCCTCAAAAATTGTTTGCCCTGCAAGGTTTAATAACTTGATTTGTGTATTTCTGACTGCAGAATTTGGAAGCGAAATCTTTAGTTCTTTTGAAGCAGGATTAGGCCAAATGTTCAATTGAGTCCCTTCATAACCTGAAGGTAATTTTGTAGGAAAATCAATACTTACAAAAAAATCTTCGGTTTCACCTACGTTGAAAAATGTGCAAGCATAGTTGGGCGAAAAAAATGGGGGAGATGGAGGACGGCCTGACCTTACTCTCATTCGTGTGGTTCCGATTGGTATTCCTGCGGGTACTGTAAAAACTACAGAACTGTAATTGAATGAAGTCATTGTGTCAATTGAAATGTATTCGGAATTCGAAAACTGGCCATCCTGATTATAATCTATCCACGCCGAAATTGGCAAACCATTTTGTACAACAGAGACTTCAATGGTGTAGCTTTGCGTCCTTAATAAAGTTGCAGTTGTAGATACTGTTAAAGGGTAGGCAGTATAGACATTGTATGGTGAAGCTCCGACTAAATTGCATGTATTAACAGAATTATTATTAAAAGGAGTATTCAATATCTTTACCCTATCAATATTAGAGCTTATAAAACATCCATCGCCACCAAGATTGTTAGTGCAATAACTGCATACTGAATTATTCTGAACTAGCATGCTTGTTGAAACTGAAGAGATTCCACCACAAGTTAAGACACAGTGATAATAAACAGGGCCTGCAATTAGCGCGGAATACATAGTGTCATTTGTACCACTGATATTCATCCAATTCAAATTATCGGTAGAAGATTGCCATTGATAGGATTGCCCCACACCATTCGAAAATCCATACATTGAAACTTGTGCCGTATCACCTGTGCATAAAACGGCATTAACTGCATATGCGGTTCCTGCTTGCGGAGGAGATATACAAGCAGAACCCTGAAGAACGTTGATGAGGTAATCTTCTGTTTCACCTTTGAAATAAGTACCACAAGACGACTGAGTTCCATTTACTATTTCGATTAATACAATACGCATTTTTGTAATACCGGTTAGTGATGTGTAGGGAATCACAACATTCCTACTCAATATATTATTTGCGTTGGTAGTATTGCCAAATGCATAATGCTCATCGGAATCAAATATAGCATTGTGATTATGGTCAATATAAACATCTATATAACTAGGGGTCGTAACTGAACCACTTGTTATTTGGGTAATGGTCATCGGATTACTTATCCCCTGTGTTACGGTGATTGGAGACAAGCCTGTAAAATCGGTATATTTCTTTGCTGAATTCATATTGTTTACAGCAGGTGTCCCTACTCCATTGTTTAATGTTAAAAAATTTACATTGCCTATATCTCCGCCTGTTTGAACGTTAGCTGCGGAACTACAGAAACAATACACAAAGTTAATCGTTGGAACAAGCAAAGCAGCGGTTGTATCACTAAATGCCCCACACTTTACCACGCAGCGATAGTAAGTATCGTTTGTTTGTTTGCCATTATAGGCAATGTAATTGGCACCACTCAAAAGAGACCAGTTGATATTATCGGGAGAAGATTCCCATTGGTAGCTATAGCTGGGTGCATAAGGGCAACCTGTGAGTTTAAGATTGATAGTTGTCACTGCACAAAGCGGTCCATTCAAATTTGAAACTGCTCCTGCAACCGGAACTCCACTGCACCCGGAGCCCTGAATTAAGTTAACAGTATAATCTTCCGTTTCACCATCAAAGGATGAGCAAGCATTCAAGGGCCCATTAGGATCCAAGAAAAAGTTACTTCTAATTCTCATACGTGTATTGCCTGTCAATGCTGGAGCTGGAATAGTAATCGAGGCCATTGAGGGAAAGTTCACAATTGTGGTGTCGTCCAATAGTGTCCATTCGTTCGCATCGAATGTGTAGTTATGATCATAATCAATCCAAACGGATACATTGGCCATATAAGAGCATTTCAAAAGCACTTGATAAGTCTGTCCAATCTCCAAGTTGGCTGTAGTGTTGCCTGTGGCCGGATAAAAAGTATAAGCAGTTCCCGTGAGTGCAGCACATCCAGTTCCTAAATTAGTGAGTGTTGTACCGGCAATTGAAAAATCTTCAATTTGATAGCCAAAGCAAGCACCAACCTGGGTTGGAGGGCAATACTGTGCATTTGCTATAGTTGCAAAGAAAAGCAAAATTGGTAATGCAACATAAATCATCCTGCAGGAGATTTTTCTTTTGTTTATATTTTGGCTCATTTGTATAAGTAAATTAACTGATGAATTACATTATTAATTTGCTGTTAAGATTTGACTAGCACAGGTAAATTTAGTAAACAAATTCGAATCTATACTTCGCCAAATTAATGTTTGTATTGCACTTCTCTCTTCTCTCGCAAGGCTGTGACTTGTGCGTTTATTTAATTCTTTTTCCAACGAATATATTGTTCTAATTAGGAAACTCAATATCAATAAATCTCTCAACTCCCGCATAATCGTTTGAGCAGACTTCGGCGAGAGGGAATAATATTGGGGATTGAGTACCTGGTATTAGCCAAAGAAATATTTTATAACAATAACGCACAAGTCAGCAGACTTGCGCGAGAGGGGGTTTTGATTACATTAGCGCACAAGTCAGAAAGACTTGCGCGAGTGGGGATAGATATTTTTGCAAACTTTTCCATGAACAAGTCCATTTTATAGTTAATAGTGAAAGACTAGAAGGAATGATGAACTCTTAATAGAATAAAAGCCCTTAGTAAAACTAAAGGCTTTCACTTTTTGGAAAATTCAAAATCTACTTCAAAAATACACAAGGTAATATTTCGAGTAATCGCTTCAACTATTTTTCCACAAAAACAAATGATATGGTCTTCAAATAAATATTACTTAAAATTCATTGGAAACTAATTTTAAGCGTTTAACCCTATTTCCAATATGTATTTCTAAAAAATATATTCCATCGACAAGATCATCTGCAATAATTTTGATGTTGTTTGTGCCTGTTTTTAATACAGATTCCTGTGAAATAATTTTTCTTCCACTTAGGTCAAAAAGTGAAATTAAGGCAATTTGATCCGACTGACTTATAAATTCAATATTTAGGTTCTTGTTAAATGGGTTTGGATATATTGAAATTTCCTCTTCTATTGCACTCTCAAGAATCTCATCATTTGTATCATCAGTTGTTCTACACTTAGTTTTTGAACTGATGTTTCTACTTGCTATCGATGTGCCGCAACCCGACAATGTTGCAGTAATTAGAAATGGAGTTGTTGAATATATTTTAGCAGATTCATTTTTTGTTCCGGAATAGGATAATATTTGAGAATTGCCGCCGGATACACTCCATGAAACATAGCTAACACCAGTCAAAGGATTAGCATTCGGATTGGCACTATTACTTTGGCCAATTGTATAGATTTCATTTTTATTTTGACATTTTGGATTAGGTCCGACAACAGTTGAATAAACTGTTGGACCAGCGTTTATAAAAATGACAGTACCTGTTGTTGAAGTACAATTAGCATTTTTAGCATAAACAATAACGTCATACTTTGTATTTGCAGCAACATTAGTAGGGAAACTTATTTTAGCTCCAGTACCTGATTTGGAAATAATAGTAGCTCCTCCACTCGAAGAGCTTCCATGTAGAACTACGTACCAAATGTAATCAGTAGCGTTAGTAACTGGGGTGCAATTAAAATCTATGGTTCCACAAGCACCCCACCCCCCATAAAAGTTGTTGATAAACCCAGGGTAACTTATACTTTGTGGAGCACTTGGCGTTTGAGTTACATTAATTTTAGCAGCAACAAGACTAGTTTGTTCGCCACAATAAGGCAATGAAAGACTCGTGACCTTAACTGTATAAGAACCGGCTGTAGATGCGGTGTATACTCTATTTATCTCACCAGAAATGATGATTCCATTTTTATACCATTGATACTTGAAATTTGATCCGTATGACGTTGGATATATTTGAACAGGAAGAAAGTTTGAACAATAGTCAATTGTTCCTGAAATATTAAGCGTTGCATCAGGCAGAGGATTAACTGTTATCGGAATACTGTTACTTTGAACTCTCGCACTGCATTGGTTGTCCATTTTTACTGAATAATTTCCAGGTTGAACAGCTAAAATTGAATTAGAAGTTGCCCCTGTTATAGTTGAGGTCCCTAAATACCATTGATAATTCATGTTAGCCAATGAAGGTGCGATTAATGTAACAGAACTTCCATTGCAAAGTATGGTTGAACCACTAGCAACTATACTTAATGGTTGAGGGTATTGAGGAGAATTTACAACAGTCACAATGTTAGATATTTTTGTTCCACATGATGATAATCCAGAAACAAAATAAATTCCAGCTGTACTAATATCTAATTGATTGCTCGTAGAACCTTGAAGCAGCGTATAATCCTTATACCAACGATAGGTTGAACCACCAGATGCAGTGAGTGTTATAGTAGAACTAGGGCACAAAATTAAAGTGGAAGAAGAATTAATTGTAACTACTGATTGCGAAGAACATATATTGCAGGCCGATGTTGAAAATGATGGATCGCTCATCTCTACTTGGGGCGAAATCCCTCGAATGGCATAATGGCCATGCCCTGATAAATCTCCAAACACCTGCCCATTTTGATTGTCACAACGCCAATACCCCTCTAGATTACTTTGAACTGGGTTAACTATATTATTGTTATAATTTGCAATGACTTCATTGTCTGTTAATACTCGCGTCCATCTTCGAATCTCCTTAAGATTTCCTTTGAATAATTGCGATCCAGTTTCACTACTTCCGAGAAAAATTTTACCGCTTGTGTTAATAGGAGAACAATTAGCTTGGAAATATTCACCGTTTTGATAGACACCGTTTATGTAATATCGCGCATATTTTGCAGTTGCATTGTATGTTAGCGTTAAGTTAATACATCCAGCAGAACGTGCATCAAATCCTGACATTAAATTTATATAATTTCCATCGACTGATCCTCTAATCCTGCCATCGATATCAACGAACATTGTAACACCATCTTGAACAGATCCTTCAGTATAAAAAAACTGCCTGAAATTATATGATTGTGATACAGTGTTGCTTATTATAATCTCAATAGTAAAATCGCCAATGTTAAAGTTATCTGCTTTAATTACAACTTCGTCATCTGTTCCATCAAATTGCAAACCATTACTTGAATTAGAATAAAAATTAGCCGAGCAACCTGCAGCCCAAGATGGGTCTGATCCTTCAATTTGGTTAGTGCTCCCTAATACACCACTATTTCCAGAGCCCGATAAATCTAAAAAGGTCTGACCAGCTCCATCTTCGCAACTCCAATTTCCAATTAGATTAGTCTGAGTTAAGTTAGTAAAGCCTTGATAATTGGATGCTATTTCAATGTCAGTTAATATTCGATTCCAACGCCTAAATGATTTCAAATTGCCTTTAAATTTGGTGCTCATCTCGCCACTTCCTAATATGATTTTACCAGAATTATTGAAAGGCGATGAGGAAACTAGATAGTCCCCATTTGTATAGGTTCCAGATAAAAAGAACCTTGATTGTTTTGTTGTATTATTATATGTTAAAGCAAAACTCTGACAACCCGAACCTCTAAAGTCGTAGTTTGCAAAACATGTTGTCATGTTTCCATCAATGCAAGCTCTTAGCCAACCATTATTTGCGTTCAAAAAAATTCGAATTCCATGTATAGAATCACCTTCTTGAAAAATAGTTTGTTCTAGTGAATAAGATTGGCTAGAAGTGCAATCAAAAATTCCTTCTATGGTAATGGCGTTAATTGGACTATTAAACTGAATGGTTGCTTTATCATCATTCCCGTCAAAATTTAATCCCATTAATGATTGAGCTTTTAGAACGATAGTTTGAAAAGTAACTAAAAGCACCAGAAGTTGTATTTGCTTTTTCATTTTATTTATTTTTAGGGGGGTTAGGAGATTTAATTTGAGTTTCAAATTTCTACCTAAAAAAAAGATAAAACAATTTGCACTACCTAGGGTAGGCATAAAACAGTTGAAATAAACTTACAAAAGTTTTATATAAGAGATTGGTTCCTTAAATACTCAGCTAAGTTTAGAGAATTTTTAAAATCTTTATGAAATACATCCTTAGCTCTTTTTAATAATTCTTTGTTATGAGATTTAATAGTGTTTTGTGTCAATTCAAGATTATCCGCAACACTTTTGGAAGTTTTTTCTTCCAGATAAGCCAATTGGCGCAAAACCGGCATATGAGAATCTAAAAATATTTTTGATTCAATAAAGTTCTTTATTTTTTCATTTTTAAGCAACTCAAGAATATCCTCTCTAATCTTAAGTTTATCAGCAATACTAGAACTAAAATGTTCTCCTTCCCAATTCTTCAAAATGCTAAATTGATATCCATATGAAATCGCTTTTCCGCAATCTGAAATCTGAAAAATAAAAGCGTTGCATGTACAAAATAGAAAGCTCCCATCTACATGCTTTAGCGCTAGCTGATGAACAAATTGAATGTCATCAAAAGTTGCAAATTTCTTGTGTTTATCCAATAGATTCCAAATGGACACTCCTGTTATCCAGTGTTCAATTGAGTGTTGTGGATGAGTTAATCCCAAAAAATCAGCAATTGAAAATGTATCTTCTGAGTATCCCAAATATTTACTTATTCCAACGGGGTGAATTAGCTTTTCACTAATTCCATCTATTACAAAACTAAAAACTCTATTATCCGAATTCATTCTTAGTCTATCTAAAACCTTCTTTTGTTTTTCATTACTAATTTGAGGATTGTAAGATTTATTCAAAGGGAGGTATTCCCTAAGATTCTTTAGGAAAGTTTCTAAAACTGAACTATTAAAATTTGGAATTTTATTATGCTTCATAGGTATGAATTTTTGAAATTAAATTGAAGAAAATAATCACAAAACGAAATATTTTGCCTAAATACCTTTTAAATTGTTATGCTCTGCATTTCTACGTTGGCAAGTATCTGAGCCAAAAAAGATGATTGAATATCCTAACATGCCTTTATATATATATAAACAGTAAATAATAGATTCACAATTTTTTAATTACTCCTTCTTGCCTTGGTAAATTAAAATAAAAATTATTTTGCATTTACCCCGTATTTTTACGGGGTGATTGAAACCAGCGAATTGTGGCTAAGAAAATTTGATGGAAAACAATAAATGCACTCCAATAACTGAATTTGTAGACAAAGTAAAATTGGAAGTAAAGTTATTTCTCAATAACAATTTTTTGAAAAGAGTTAACTGTGTCCGAGCTAACCTGAACTATATACATTCCTCGCTTCAAGTTTGCGATATCGATCGTTAAATCATCTGATGTATTGTTACTCATTTTTTCAGTTAAAACAATTTGGCCGCATGGACTTGATTTTATTTTTTTGAAGATTTGAACTTTTGAAAGTACGTTTTTTTACCAATAGCTCTTGAATAGGATTATAGGCTCCCAACAAATTACTTCTTTGCATACTTCTTCAGTTACAACTATTATGCAATCAAAGCACTCCTACTCAAACACAATCTTTTTGGTAAAAACTCGATCATCCGTAATCCACCTAAGGATATACAATCCCTTTTGAAACCTACTGATATCAATCGTCTTTTCAACAACTGTTTTCGATTTGGCAATACCTTCTTCATAAATCAATTGTCCCTTTACAGTATAGATTTCTAAGTGTGATTTTTCGGATTTGTTTTGTTGGATTGCAATGGTGATTATATCTTTTGCCGGATTGGGATAGATAACAATTCCATTTTCCAGATTCGGGTTTGTAAAACCTGTCGACAAGCCCAATGTTATTTTGTATTCTTCAGTTTCGCCGCTTGTAAAATTAGTACATGCATCAGCGGCAGCATTTTGACTGCCATATGCACTGTTGCGAATACGCATTCCCGTTAAACCGGGCGTACTTCCCCAAGGAACAGTAATGCTAATAATACTGGGTACTGCAAAAATCGAACTATCTGAAACTAAAAACCATTCACTTGCTTCATACTCCCCATTTGCATTAAAATCAATCCAAGCCGAAATTACGTCATTGGAATAGGTTGTAACACTTAAATTATAAGTGTTTCCAATGATTAGGGTGCCAGTCCTAAATGCAGTGGGTGCAAAAGTATTAATGGAGCTATAACTTGCATTTAGGGTACATGTAGGGTATGAATTATTAAGTGTGGTTCCGGGAATGGTAACATTGGTTATGGGCCTGGTTGTGAATGCGCAATTTGAACCTCCCAAATTATCAAGGCAATAACAATTTGGTAAAGGCTCTAATCTTTCTTTAACAACATTGCTTATATCTACAGAGCCATCCGTGCAATGAACAGTACTTCTATAATATTGTGTTGACACAATTGTATCATTAAATGTATTTAAAAGAGAAGTAGCTAATTTTACCCAATTTAGACTGTCGCTTGAATATTCCCAAGTGTAAATAAAACCGGAATTTTGTTGCTGTGGATTGGTAATTGTAAAGTCAACAATTTTTCCGGGACAGACCTGAAGTGCGGATGAACTAAGCGTTGTTCCGGAAATTCCCTGACAAAAATCTGTATCCGATGGCAGAATTAATAAGGTATAGTCTTCTGTTTCCCCTTGAGTGTATGCACCACAACTTCCAAATAGTCCATTTCGAGCCGTGACACGCAATCTCACTTCTCCCAATTGTGAATTAAATGGAATCGGAATAGTTCCATAATATGTCAATGGATCTGAAGTTTGTGTATTTACTGTCGAGCTAAAATATTCATCACTAGTAAATGTTCCGTCATTGTTAAAATCAGCCTGCACATAAACAGAATTTGTACTTACAGCAGTAGAACTTATAACAGTGGTTATTGAAAATTTGGTTTCACCCTGTCGAACAGAAAATACTTTGTTGGTAAAGTTACTATAAGTTTGTGTTGCTAGGCTGTTACTACTGGAATACAAGATAGATGCGGATTGATAGGAATCACCAGCAAATTGGAACTTTCCAACATCAGGCCCAATTGTAGTGGTAGCTCCTGAAGTGCAATAGTCATGACATGGAATAAATACTGCATTTGAGAAATCTGATAAAGTTGAGCAGGATACTTTGCACCGATAATAAAGTGGACTCAGGGCTTGAAATGAAATTGCAGGAGCCAATGGAACATTTAGAAGATTTGACCAATTGATTCCATCGGGAGAACTCTGCCATTGATAAATAGTACCGCTTCCTTTAGAATATCCTGAAATTTTTAAGTTTATCCAGGTGGTAGGGCTAATATTAACGTTTTCCAATGAGGAACTCGCAACTCCGGCAATTGGTTGACCCGAACAAGATATAGACGGTATTATATTAATTGTAAAATCAATTGTTTCTCCTTGATTGTAATTATAACATCCTGTGATGGCTACAAATGGATTATCGACCAAAATTATCCGCATTCTTTTGTTTCCTATACTGGTGGTCAATGGGATTAAAATAGAACCGGTAATTTCATCAGGTTGCATAAATGTATTTGCCTCGCCAAGGACAAATCTTTCTGTGGAGTTCTCAAAAGTAAAATTGTTATTAAAATCAATAAATGCAACAACAGTATAAGGCACAAAACTCTTTTTTGATGAAATTCTATTAACCTTCATAGTGTAGGTAGTACCAGCATGAAAGTTTTTTGCAGGAAGGGCGGTATTATCTAAATATATTTCATTCGCCATAGCATTAGCGTATATCAAGGGGTAAGAAGTGCCATAATACAGCGAGTCCATTAAAATTTCGCTAATGTCGCTACCTATTTGATTTTGTGCGGTTGAAATACAATAGCACTGATTGGACGGTGTTTGATAAACAAAAGCGGATTGAGAATAAGAAGTTTGACCGGAACATGTTGCGGCGCATCGATAATAAGTAGATACACTCTGCGGTGGAACAACACAGCTTGTAAAAATTGAATTTGGAATATTTGTCCAAGTGAGTTGGTCGGTTGATTTTTGCCATTGAAACGATTGCCCTACTCCATCGGAGTTACCAAACAGAAAAAAATTTAATGGAGTATAACCACAGGTAGAACTAACCGCTGCCACTGCTGAACCGGCTATTGGTGGTGAAGTGCAATTGGGCGGAGGTGTCCAGGTAAAAGTTAATCCTTGATTGGGCATCACTTGCGCTCCTAAAGTGCAAACCGCTGAATGCATTGTATCGGCTTGACTTATATTCCAATCGACAGCTAGCGAACGAGCTTGTTTTCTATAACCAAAGGATAATCCCACTTGCATATTTGAAGCAACATTGCCAATTTGCATGGGGCCATACACCGCTTCTATCTTGTTTGAATTTTCGTATAAACAGATTTGAAAATTAATTGTATCCGACAAGGAAACACTTCTTGAAAATTTTTCCCATTGTACAACCAAGGTTCTGTTTGGTGCCGCTCCAATAACCTTATATGAGAGGCTCGAATTTGGGTTAGCAACCAGCTTTCCAGCGAATGCAGCTATTCCTTCAAATCTGGAGCTTATTCCTGGAGTTAAGTCTGCGAATGGTTTATCAAATCCATATAAAACCCCATTCATTACGCTTGTATTCTGTATGCCTAACATAAGCCAGCCCTTTGAACAAACAATAAAACGAGTATACACCAAAGTATCGAACTTAAAATTAAAGCCAATCGAAAAACCGTTTCCTGCAACCGGCGAAGATATAGTTGCTGCAGTTGGATTTAATGAATCATAGTAGCAACCATTAACATTACCGGGAGTTCCAAATTGTTGACCATTCAAAATAGGGGAGTAGGTTCCGTTACTGGACGAAAAATTATAGGTTGCTATTGCAAAACTACTCTTCAATTTAAAGAAGCAAATTAGAAGCAGAACAGCAATGCGAATTGGGTTTCTGTTTTTCATGGAAGTATGCTTAATACGTAAGAATTCTATCAAGTAAAAAATAATAAATCATTTTCATAAATGTATACTTTTATTTAATATATTTACTAGATTAGCCATTAAAAAAAAGTTATGAAATCAATCTTTATTGCTTTTTTAAAATCAACATTAAGTAAAGTTGTTTTTTTAGGATTTATGCTTTTTAGTGTGTTTCCTTTAAATGCGCAGCATTTGCAATGGTTGTTTCAACCACAATCTACCGGATACATCGGTTTTTCCGATGAAATAATTGATAAGCATGGAAACATTCTTGTTACCGGCATATATACCGGTATTGTGGATTTTAATCCGGACAGTGTTGGCGTTAAGTTTTTATCCTCAACAAATTCGAATAGTTATTTCATAGCAAAATACTCACCTGGAGGAGCACTAATTTGGGCGAAAAAGTGTGCGCGTAGCAGTTCTAATATTTTACTAGATACCAAATTAAAATTAGATAAGTTGGGAAATATTTATCTGTTTGGAATGTTTAATGGAATAATTTATTTTGATACTATTAATGGTTCTAACAATTATCTAAATGGTTATTTTGATCTTTTTGCGGCAAAGTATGATTCTACCGCGCAAATTATTTGGGCCAATAGTTTAACTACTGACAGTGTTAATGATTACATTGGAGATCTCGAAATCGATGGCTTAGGAAATGTATATATGACAGGTGGTTTCCACGGTAGAATCAAGTACTTTAATGGATCAACTTATACCTATACTTCGAGTACAGGTAATGGAACCACCTTCGATATTTTTCTTGTTAAGTATGATATCAATGGAAACCGTATTTGGATAAAAAGTATAGGGTCAACCAATGACGATTATGGCAGACGACTTTTAATTGACTCACTTGGAAATATAATAATTAGCGGAGCTTTTGCGGGAACAGTTGATTTTGATCCTGGGCCAGCTTTGCATAATATTACTCTTATTGGTAATCCGCAAGCTCAAACGTTCTTTGCTAAATTTAACTCTCTCGGAGGGTTTTTATGGGCAAATGCTTTTCGAGCGCCAATAGAGTTTATTAAAATAAATAAAGCGGGTGAGCTTGTTATTTTAGGAAGAATTACTTTTAATAATATTGATTTTGATCCTGGACCCGGTGTTACAATTATTCCATTTTATATTTATCAATATAATCCAATTTATATGGCTAAATATACTTTGAATGGTGCTTTTAAATCCATTAAATATCTGCCGGAATATTCGGATGATGCGAAAATTGTTATTTCAGCTGCATGTTTTGATAGTAGTGAAAATATTTTGATAGTTGGGTCTTATAAAGATTCAATTGATTTTGATCCCGGTGCAGGTGTTAATTTAAAATGCACAAGCGATACTACATTTAATCCGTTTCTTGCCATGTATGATACATCATTTGCTTTGATTTCGGTGAATGAATTTTATGGAAGAACAATGCGTTACAATTGGTCTGAACATTTAGTATTTAAAAATATTCAATCAGATTTAAACAACAATATATATATCGTTGGATCTTATATCGATACCATTGATTTTGATTTAGGACCGCAGAGTTATATTAAAGTAAGTAATGATACCCTCTTTTACAATCCTGTTTTTGTGAAGTATGACGGTAACCTTATTACAAGTAATAAAACAAATGCAATTGAAGTGAGCGACTTAAAAATGAAAATTTACCCCAATCCATCTCAAGGAAAATTATACTTACAAGGAAATTCTGAAAAGAAAAGAATGGAAGCTGAGATAATAGATTTATTGGGTAGAAAACAATACAGTTTTGTCTTTTATGAAAGTACCTATACAATTGATTTGATGAACTTGGAAAACGGACTCTATTATCTTAAATTAAATAGTTCTGGAACCACTAAAACAATTCCTTTTCAAATAATACACGAATAATATGAAGAAATGCTACATGATTAATTATCTGATTTCTACAAGAATAATATTGTCTTTCATTTTCACAATATTATATTCTTTTGCTTCAGCGCAATATTGTACCAACAATCTGGGGGGCAGTGGATGCAATGGTACTCGATTAATAACCGACTTTAAGATTGTCGGCACTACTTTGTCCAACTTAAATAATGGCTGTGTAATGCTCGGAACGAATACTTATAGCAATTTTCCTGCAAGTGGAAATACAACAGCATCATTGCTATTAGGCGGAGTTTATACTGTTAAGGTTACAACTACCGGTACGACTTCAAAAAAGTTATGGATTGATTTTAACCATAACTCTTTATTTGAAGAATCTGAATCAACTATGATATGCGTTTCTTCTGTTGCCGGAATTGTTGACTCAGTACAGATAACGATACCAACAAACGCAGTTTTGGGCACAACCGGATTGCGGGTAAGGTCAACTTCAAATTACTTTGCTCCGCCGGCATGCGAATATAGAGCATCCGGTGAAACCGAAGATTATACCATATCAATTGTGCCTCCTGCAGGTAATTGTAATGGTGCTCCCAATGCAGGAAAAGTGAGCATAAATTTTCCAAGTCCTTGCACCAATACTCCATTCACATTAAGTTTGATGGAGAACATACAAGCTTATGGATTGAGCTATACCTGGCAATCTTCAACGGATAGTTTAGCATGGATAAATCTTCATACAGATACTACTGTTGATTACATCACTTCTCAAACACAAAGCACTTTTTACCGTTGTATTGTATCTTGTATTTCTGGTGGTGTAGATACTTCAGCTACACTTTTTTTTAAAACATTATGTTACTGTAGTTCAGCGCCCACACATTCTAATGACGATGATATAGGCCGAGTTAAGATCGGAACACTGGATAACCAATCTGCAAACACTTTAGACGCCACTGGAAATCCCGGCTCTACACACACCTACACTGATTTTACGGCACTTCCTGCACCAAATTTAATTCAAGGGCACAAGTATCCAATTGCAATTACTCAGATTAATTCTAACTTATGGTATAACTGTTTTATCACTGTGCATATTGATTTTAATCAGGATGGTTTGTTTAATACCACAAATGAACTTTTTCCTATAGGGAGCACAATATCTGCCGGTTATAACACTCTTTATGATACTATTTTTATTCCATTCGGAACGCTTGGTGGGCTTACTCGTATGCGAATTGTTTTAAACGAAGGTGGTACAGCTGCACAGAGTCCATGTGGTTCCTACGGTTATGGCGAAACCGAAGATTATACAGTAAATATTGTAACTCCTCCTGTTTGCAGCACTCCGCCTCTCGCAGGTGCAGCCATTGCCAACGATACTGTAATATGTTTACCAACTACAGTTGGACTTTCGTTACAGGGTGTGAACATTTCATTGGGACAACACTATCAATGGCAAACATCACCCGATAATTTAGTGTGGACCAATGTGGGTTTACCATTAATTTTTTATGATACCGTTTTTAATGTGAGTGCCAGCACCTATTTCCGTTGCCAAGTAAGCTGTTCCGGATTTACTGCAAATTCAAATTCGATTTTAGTTGATTTTGTAAGCATTAACCAATGCTATTGCCCATCAGGAGAAAGTACACCTCCTTATAATAATACAAATTTTGATATTGGTAAATTTACCATTGGGAATTTTGTGAATGGCACTGATACCGCTATGCAGTATAACCCAGCAGCAATTCATTCGTATAGTGATTTTATGTCCTTGCCACCCATAGTTTTAAATAGGGGCTCAAATTATAATACATCCATAACAATAATTTGCGATACCGCTTTAAGTGGCATATTTGCATTTACAGGATACAAGTATCTCGGAATAGATTACAATCAAAATGCTGTTTTTGACGGCACAGATGTATCAGGGTATACTACTCCTGTTATTACTATTCCCAATCTATTTAACAATACTATTACGGTGCCTGCTAATGCTTTAATTGGCCTTACTAGATTGCGTGTTTTGGTTCGAAATTCAACAACCCCAACTTCTTCTATGTTTTGTGGCATATATGGTGTTGGAGAAACAGAAGATTACTTGGTTTATATTGATTACCCGCTAAGCTCTGCTTATGAAATATCGACAGCTGTAAGCAATGATTTAGTCGTTTACCCTAACCCTGCTGCACAAACCCTTAACATAAGCCTTAGCAATGCCAAGGATGAAACAGCCCAACTAAAATTATTTAACCTTGCAGGACAATTAGTGTACGAAGAAAGCTTTGAAGGAAAATACAACAAAGCAATTGATATAAGCCGCTTTAGTGCCGGATTGTATGTGTTGCAAGTCGTTTCGGAAACTAATTTTACAACTAGGAAAGTTGTGATTGAATGATGCAGAATTGAATTATACCATTTATATTTCTCGCGCAAACCTATGACTTGCGTGTTTAATTAATTCTTTTCCAAGGACTCTATTTTCTTAGTCAAGAAGTTTAACATAAAGATTTACCCATTAGCTTACATATAATCGTTCGCACTGATATAAATAATCTCTTGTTATTTTTTGAATTGGCAACTTGTGCCCTTGCGAATTGAAATACAATAACGCACAAGTTGGCAGACTTGCACGAGAGGGGAGTATTAAACAATATAAATTAAAGCTTTATGAAAATTTCTTTTATTGTTAGCATTATTTTATCAATTTGTTTTTTTGGAGCGGCTCAAAATTCTATAAATTTAAATAACAGCGCAAAGACTCATGATTCACTGTTGGTGGGGTATTTGAGTAGTAACCCAAAGCAAGATGAACTGTTTTGTAAGCAAGCAGAACAGTTGATGCAACAAAAAAAATATACCGAAGCTTTTGCTAATTTTTCAAAAGCTATTGCTTTAAACCCTATTGCCAAATATTACTGCAAACGTGGTGCTTGTTTAATGTTGCAAAATAAATACAACGAGGCTTTAACTAATTTTGATAATGCTATTTCTAATGATACCAACTATTCCGAAGCCTATTTTTTGAAAGCTACTGTTTTTCAGTTTACTAATAAAACAAATGAGGCTGTTAATTTTTATTCTAAAGCCATTACCATAAACCCTAATTTTACCGAGGCTTACCTTATGAGAGGCTTACTCTACGCCACTATTAAAAAAAATAAACAAGCTTGTGACGATCTTCATAAGGCTCTCAATCTTGGTTCTAATAAAGCGCAATTACATATTAATGAAGTGTGTGGGGGGTAATTTCAAGTAGTTTAAGCCAAATATTTGGCACGCCTAAGTAATAGTCTCTTATTCTATCCTCAATATGATTTGATTCCCATACAGCAGCACATTCCAATCCTTCACACTGCTCTCTAGTCGCCTTAATTACTTCTCCTGTGTTTGGATTGTATAATTCAAAATTATTTGGATTTATAGCGTCTTGAATATATTTCATTGGTTGATTTTTTAAATCTTCTCTGATTTCTAACTTACCCACTTTGAGCCATTTCCCTTGCGTTATAACATCATTATAAACCATCACAATAAATAAAACTTTAGATTGTCTAAGAATAGAAAAATCTGTCAATTTCTCTTTTGATTTATAATCAAAAAAGGCATAACCAAGACCTTTTACTAGTATTTGAGCATACACATAATATTGATTTTCAATATTGATTTCTATAATTGAACCCTCTGTTATTCTTTGCTTTGCCATAATTATTTACCAAATTCCTTTTTAGCGGCATTATCGTATTTTTGAGCATTTTTATTCTTTTCTGCTACACCTCTATTTGTGTTTCCTGAAGTTCCTCTTTGTTTCTTTGCCCCACCATTTTTATCAATCAAATTTTGCTCTCTACCTCTTATTGCATCGGAATTAGAAGACGATTTATCTAATTTTGCTGGACCATGAGTCTCATTCATGTGATGATTTTTGTCTCTATTAGCAACATTCTGCTCTGGAGTACCCTTACCACTTGTTTTACCAGAGTAAACTCCATCTTTTGGATTCTTAGGTTGTTTAGTATAAGTCTGATAAGTTTTTTGCGTTTTAGCTTCCGCCTTAACTAAATTCTTCTCTACCTTACTAACCTTTTCAGTAGTTTTAGCAACTTTGTTTACTTTAACAGCAGCTTTTTCAGCATCCACTATTTTATCAGCTGCCTTTACTACTTTAACAGCCGTTTGCGCCTTACTAACTAAACTACCTACACCTAAAGTTAATCCATCAATTACAGCAGATTCAAGTATCTCACCACCGTCAACATCAGTTAAGGCATCACCTATACTTTTACCTTCTGCCACATTCATTATCACTTGAGTGGCATATTCTTGTACAGCACCTTTTATAAATGCAACGCACCAAGGGCAATCTCCGTCAGGGTCTGTTTCGGAAATCGGATTATTCTCCATTGCCGCATAAGGACTTTCGTCTGGGTATTCATCAACTTCAGGGTCAACGCTAAACCATCTTCCTAATCGTGGGTCATAAATACGGTGTAGTGTTGTATAAGAGTTTCCACCTCCCTTAACTTCATCGTCCTTCTCCATTCCATTAAACCCAAACCTATACCCCCCCCCCTCCGCATTCGAAACATTCAAAAATCCAAATTTAGGAGATGCATCAATCCAATTATCAATACCGTTGTACCAATTGTCTACAAAAATAGTATTTCCATCCCGGGTATAAGGAATATTATTTGCGATAAAATAATTAACGATTTCCTCCACATAGGTTTCTACTGTTGGATAACCGCCAGATACTTCAATTGTTCCTGAGCCACCTGCTGTATGAATGTATAAATTCTCGCTAGATAGAAGAGGGCGGTCAATTTTGATGGCAATATTTCCGGGTTTTAATTCATGAAACGTTCGGGCAGGCATGGGCGCTCCAAAGGGATAATAATCGCTTGCCGTAATCAATTTGGCTTCGTTATAATCCACAAAATCACCATCCGAAAAACTTAGTGGTATTTTATAATCAGTAATCGTTGCCAGCACATTGCCCAAATGGTTGGTACATTCGTATTGTTTTAGTCCTAAGGTATTCGAATTAGAATAGGTACTGCTTTCGGTTTCAAGGGTTATTGCTTCTAATTCTTCCGGCGAGTAATCGCCAAAAGGGGTTGCATTTCCTATCAGTTCAATAGGGGTAATATCTGTTCCCAACCTGCTGCTTCCATAAATATCATGCTCGAGTAATTTAAAACTTTCGGTTTCGGTTACTGTGTTGAGTTTATTTGCATAAGTTGCCATTATATTACCCTGGGCATCGCGCGTGTAATAAGTACTTTGAATAAAATTATTGTAGCTATCACTTTCGTGCTTCGCAATGCGGTTGCCACTGGGGTCATAATCAAAACTCAAGTTATGCTTTGTACTACCTTGCGGGCGAATAATTTGCTTTATTTTTCCACTAACCGTCCACTCAATATTTTCAATTTCTTCTTCTTCATCAAATCTTAAATTTCCTAATTCATCATATTTATAGGGTGTTTGGTCATTGATGTGATCGGTTTTAAAAATTCCGGTACCATCTATGTCATCAACTCTTTTATAGGGTAAAATATTTTCTTTAATATGATATAACCTGTTTTGTAAAAGATTTGTGCTAGCATCTTTGTTATAACCATACTCTAGGTCATCAAAAGTAGTTCCGGTTTCGTCATTGCGGCTTTGTGTTAAAATGTTTCCATTGGCATCATAACTAAAAATATTACTATACATGGAACCATTACTTGTAAGTCCATTGTTGTTCGAAAATTCCCAAAACAATCCGTTTTGATTACTGAAGGAATTGGTTTTAATTAAACGGTTCAATTGATCGTAATTGTAGGCTGAGCCCAAAATATACTTTGGAATATTGTAGGGTTCTCGATTACCGGTTAAAAATTGAACAGGCTCCATAAGTGAAGTTACCATGTGACTTATATTTCCATTATATAAGTTATGCCTGGCATCCAATAAATTACTAACATGATAGGGTATCGCATTATTTCGTGTATACAACTCAAAATACGTGTCCTGCTCACGCATTGTTCTGTCAATAGAATGGTAGTCTCCTTCAAAATATCCTAAGGTATACCCAAAAACATCGGCGGCAACATAACGATTTTGAGGGTGTTCGTCAAGAGGACTATTGTATATTCCATCGTGACCTAAATCGTTATATGGGAGCAACTGATTACTATTAACCCCTTTTATCCATCCTTGCAAGGTGTAAGCATAATCAATTCCTTGTACTTTGTTTTCGCCTAATTCAACACGCGCTAATGGTCCATGCTTGTAGTAAAAATATTTGGCATCCCGGCTCCAAAAGGTTTTATCGCGGCTTGTTTTAACTTCGGTTAAACGATTATCGGCATCGTAATCGTATTTATGGTAGAACTGATCTGAATAATTGCGTTGATAATCAACTTCATTTACCTTCCCACTAATCAGGTCGTATTTATACTCTGTTTTTTTGAATTTTTGCATCTCCACCGGAACTTCCTTGTTTTCTTGCAAAAGGGTTTTAACATTTCCATGAATATCATAACTATAGTGCGATGCACTTGCATAGTTTTGATGTTCCGGGTCATATACTTTTTCGAAAATAACCGATGAAACCCTGCTTCTTAAATTTTCTTGATTAATTGGTAAAGTGTAAATCGCTTTGTCATAAAAAGTATGCGTTACTTCCACCTTGTCTACCAATTGTATCCACTCTTCAAACTTGGTTTTATTGATTACTGCAGGGTTAAAAGCATCGTCCACAATATCTCCAAATATTTTTCGGATAGGGAAGTTGTTATTGGTTTGCGCATTTTGAGCATGTAATTCACCTACTTCCGAAATTCTGCCGAGTTCATCATACAAGGTATAACTATAGTATTTTTTGTTTTCGGAATATTGCTTTGTATTCTGAGATAAAACCATTCTGCCCAAGCGGTCGTACCAAAAGCGGCTGCTGTATCGTCCTGTTTCATCCAAAGCAACGCGCGCATAATTTGCATGGGTCAAATAATTTTTTCCGCCAATAAAGCATTTGCTTCTCGAAGAAAACGAAAGGCAATTAATATTTATATCAGAAGGATTGCTGTTCCACTCGTCTGTCAAATTGGGCTGGGTCCAGTCATTGCCCGAGTAGCTTCGATGCGAATAAACCGATAAATTGGAATGGTAACGAAACAGTTTTCCATTTTTACCTACTGCATATCCATTTTTAGTATCAAAAAAGTGCACAGCCATTAAGTCATTTAAGTTTTGAGCCGGATACAAATTCCAAACATTATAACTCGGATTGGAACTATTGCTAATATCCATAGCCAAAAAATAGCCCGCGTTGCCACTCACAATTACCCGCTTTTCTGAAACCATTTGAAGGTTGTTGAATACTGCACCATTAGAACCTGATACTGCTCGCCATTGTGAAGTAGTTACACCGGCTGTAGTGGTTATTTGTTCAATACCGGCACTTGCCGAACCAACGGCCCAGCCATTTTCGGAAGCGTTGAGCCTTATTTTAACTGCGGTGGTAGCCAAGCTGCTTCCTGAAACAAAGTTAGTTCCATTTAATTTTAAGGAATTGCCGGAGTTTTGTAATATGCGGGCTTTAGCGGCTTTAAAAGCTGTTACGGCAATTACGTTCGTGTTATAAAAATCTATATTATTGGGTACTGATTGCCAATTGGATGCGCCGGAGTTTGTATAGCGAATAAAGGAATAATCACCAACAACATATCCATCAAGTAGACTGCTAAAGTTTACTTCATTTAATTTTACAGGAAAAATATTCTTTAATTGCATTCCTGCATTTCCTGCATATTTAAAAATGCTACTTCCATTGCCAACAGAAATTATGGAGCTTAAATCTTTCTTAAAACAAAGGCCGCTAAAATTGCAATTGGCAGGCTGTAATCCTGCTAAAATTGGGGCATTATTCGGGTTCGTATAATCATTAAAGTAAAGTATTGTTCCATTATTTCCACAAGCATAGGCTTTGTAATTAGTACTTAATACGATATCGTTTAAATTATTATTACTCGGTACATTCAATACCTCAGTAGCAAGATTAGTATTTATAGTGGGTTTGGCGATTCTCCAAATTTTTCCTCCATTTCCTGCCATTAAACCAATTTCATGATCGGTAAAATTTATGGCTTTAATATCATTTACTATACCTTCGGTTAGCACGTTCCAAGGTGCTCCCCTTTCAGATTGATACAGCACCATACCATCCTTTCCAACTACCATTTTAAAAGGCGGGTTATCTGGTGATATATAAATATCTTCTAACTCAAGAGGATTAATATTGTCACTTGATTTAGGCACAATATCACCGGATTGTTTATTCATTTCAAGAATGGCACCGGCAGTTCCACTAGCCAGCATCATATGAGAATTATTTAATGAAATGAATGATTTAATTGATCCATTATAGTGACTGCTGAGGTTGTTATTAAAGGATAAGTTTGTTTTGTTTAATTCAACCATGGTTTGGGTTGTGGCGCAATAGCCATAAACATAATTTGAATATTCTTGTATGTCGTTAATATCCGAGTAAATTGAATTACCCGTTAAACTTCCTAAAAGAAGCTCATTTTTGTACAATTCACCACTGGTACTTAGTGCCAAAAATTCATTTGAATTATTGCTACTACAAATAATGCTTTTGAAATTTAAATTCGTGTTACTATTGTAAATAGAGCAAACAACATTTCCACCATTAACATTTTGAAGGTACCCAAAACGTCCATCAGCGGTTCCAATCCACATATCCGTATAAGTAGTAGTTGCCACAAAAGGATAGGAGGCGGTAATATCTAAATTAGACGGAATAATCGAAATGTTTGAAAGCACAAATGGATTTAGGGAAATATGCACAAGCTTACTATTACTTCCAACTGCATATCCATAGGCGTCACCTGCTTTGAAATACAATTGATTATAGTGGTCTGTAGCATTGCTGAAAAGCGTCCAATCATTTCCGCCATTGCTCGTTTTCCAAAGCTGGTTCAAACCATTGCTGTTTTTTTGGATTGCGATACCTAATGTTGCGTTATAAAAATAAACATCCATGAAATTTCCGGCGGTTTTGCTTTCTATAAAATCCCAAGTTGTTCCACCGTTTATAGTTTTCAATAGCGTTCCATCATCTCCGGCTGCAAAACCTTCAGTATTAGAAATGAAACTTAGTTTTTCAAGATTTGGGCTTTGGTAATTATTTTCTCTTGTCCAAGTGTGACCACCATCGGTACTAATATAAACACTTCCCAGTCCATTTTTATTTGCTGTAGCATACCAGTTTTCTAAATAATCCATTTTTACTGATGTAATATTTTCATCGGCAGGTATTCCGGCTCCGAGTTGAAAATTCACTCCACCATCTGTCGTATAAAATACGAGTCCTAAATCTCCAACAATTACACCTATATACTCGTCTTTAAAATATAAATCATTTAAACCAATTTCTGTAACATTACTTGGCACACTCAGCGGTAAACCAGGGTCATAAACTTTTGAGTAAAGCGGTATCATATCCCAATTATGCCCATCGGTTGAGCGTAATACTATACCATGATTTCCTATTGCAAATAGATAATCTTTATTTTCAACTACACGCTGAACTTTTTTCAAATCAGTGGTTACTGTATTTGAAACGAGTGTCCAATTAAGTCCACCGTCATCAGTAGTATATAGCATCCCACGTTCAATATTATCGATTGTTGCATATCCGGTTAAATAACCCTTATTTGTAGATACAAATTGTGTGGAATTTATTTCCAAACGACTATCCAAACCATTCGGAAGTGTTAACTCAAATACATCCATTTTATCATGATCCGGAATGCTTTGCCGAATTAATTGATTCAAACTATTGTATTCGTAAGTAGAGTATAATGTATGCGAGGTGGAAAAATTATGCGTATTGTTTTCACGGTCGTCCTTAACTGCATCAAATTCCGTTGAAGTGCTTAGTAATCTAACTCCTTCGGGTGGAACTGTCCGAACCAGGTTACCTGCTTGATCATAATAGTAAAGTGTATAATGATACTCCTTATCAAAATATCTTTCATTTAACTTTTCATGTAAGGCATGTAGACAATGTCTATTGTATGCGGAGGTTATTTTGTTTTTTTGGAAAAGGATATACTTTTTGTAGGCCTCATCATTATTTAATCCTGCAATGTGCAACTGTTGTTCTTCACAAGGGTCTACCTCCGGAATAGAGATGGGAGAACTGGCGGTCTGATCGGCTGGTTCAGGAACACATACAAGAGTAGGTTTTTTTGCACAAAAAAGAGATACATTTTTCAAACTATCAAAAATATCTGGCGTAATGGTGCGAGGTGTATTTATTACAGTATACATATAGCCGGCATACTTTTGAACGCAAGCACAAACATTTAATCTTGTAAGGTAATCAACCGTTTCTTCATATTCAATACCACCATTTGGAAGAACACCAATTTGAAGATAACCAAGATTAGCAGGTGTCAATTGATAGCCCCCTGAAGCATAAGCATTGTACTTGGCCACCATCTTGTCAAAAAGTACGTGTGATGCTTTGCATTCAACATAATTTGTCCATGTCCAATTATCCTTACAAGGTGGGAACTGAGCCAATTCAACTGCCGGGGGAGGAGTATAAATCCCTCCGCTCCAAATTCCCATGTAAAAATTTTGTAAATAATAGGCATAGTTTGGCGCGCATTCGCAATACTGTTGAAAAATGCTAAAACTTGGAAGAATAATCTGTGAATAATTATTGCTTAATGCCCAAATATTATAATTATCTATAATTTCTGGGAAAATACAATAATACCAATCTTCACAACTTCCAATAGGGTATTCACAATTTGAGAGTCTATGGAAACCTTGAGGAATTTGATTATTACCTGAATAGGAGTTTTGTAAAATTGTATCTGAAAAGTTTGCCGTTTCTTTAAATGCTATTCTTTCATTTGCAGCTGAGGGATATGTTAATTTGTCAAATTTCGATGAGGACTTCGTGCTTATAAATTTTGGAATTGAATTCAAAGAACTAAATTCTTTCGATACAATAAGTTTACGCGAATCCATTGCGACTTTTTTAGCAGCTCGGTCATGTCTTTTTCTTTCTTGAATTTCATCTGTTGATACGATATAAATATATTTTGTGACAGGCTCACAATCTACACCTTTACTAATAGAAATTTTAACTTCATAAGTTGCTTCTCCACTATAAGTATGGGTTAAATTGGAAGTATTACTGCTTCCATCTCCGTAATTAACCGAAATAGTATAGCCGCTTAAATCACAATTGTAGCTTGGGGAGTCAAAGCTCAGTGTAAATGAGTTCCCAGCTTCAACAGAACTGGGATAATGTATAGTGAAGTTTTGGCAAGGGATACATGGCGGAGGAGGGTTTCTAAAACAAGGGTCACATTCTTTAAGTGGGAGGCAAGATTTTCCAAAAATAATTCCTGTATGAGCGATGCCATTAATAGTGAAAGTTGCATCGCAGTTAAATTCATAATAATTTCCATCATTATCAGGGCTTCCACTTAAAAATAGTTTAGTAATGCTGGTAAGTTTTGTCAAATCTTCTGAACTCCATAATTTAAATTCACAGGAATTAAAACCGGCCTGTATTTCAAATTCGATTTGGTAATCTGCACTTGCACTCGAAAAATTGCTGGTAGTTGAAGTTAATCCATGAGGAAAGTAAGATTTTATTAAATTGGTGAATTTATAACTGGTTGTTAAATCAATACTGGATTGATTGGCAATGCTAGGGCTAATGTCTTTTAAAAGTTCAAATAAATCGGTCTTTAGTTGATAAGCATCTTCTTTGCATTTTTGGGGCAATGGCAAACCACATGCACCCATTTCAATTCCTTTTTCAGGAGGTGTAAGATTAGGATCATATAAAGTTACAGTACCTCTAAAGTCAGTGAAAATTTTTCCATATTCGTTAAACGCAGCGATTTTGAAGTAATTTAAATAATCACCTTTAATTAATTTAAATCCGAATATTGACGGGAATAATGGATCAAAATCTTGAATTGGAATTGTTGGAGGATTGTTAGGTGTTGGATATAAAGATGGAATTGTAGGGTAGCATGCAACATCAAGGTCTTCAAAATGAATGATGAGCTTTTTGTTGGGATTGCTTGAAACATAAATTTCATATTGCCTATTATTTTGAGGGTCTGCATTATTAAAAGTTAATTCCCATTTTAAATTTGTTGAATTTGTAATTCCAAGCACATTGCGAATGTTATTGGTAATAAAAGGGTCATAGTAACTGCTTGGTCCTATATCAATAGGACTTGGAATATTATAGTTAGCATCATACGCAAATTGGCTACTGCCGGCTAATGCTGAAAACAATTTTTGTAAATCTTTGGCTAAATCATTGGGTTTGCAAACTTCATTAAAAGTGCAATTTTCCAAATCTATTTTAGTTGAGCCATTAATGGGGGTATAATGAATTCCTAAAGCATCGGTCACCTCAAGATCGGCAGTAATGTTATAGTCGAAAGGCGAAGTAGAACCACTGGTTGAAATCCATTTAAAATTAACCATTCCAGTTACTTCCGACCAATCGAAAGAACTATTTGCAGTATTCAAATTTAAAACAATTGTTTTTGAAGTTTGACCTGCTATAGTAATGGTTATTGTTGATCCCTGGTTACTAACAACAGCAGAGTAGTAGCAAGGAGTGTAAGTGGTTGAAGAAACAACCGTATTATAAAGCTCTTTAGTAAATTCAGGATACAAGGATAGAGATAAAGGTGTTGCGTTTGGAGCATGTGTTAATTTCCCATCACTAATTATGGCGTTTAAAAATGCATTTACATGCATTACATTAGGGCATTGCCCTGTTTGTTGATAGATTTCATATTGTACTTCCTCTTGCGTGGGACTATCCTCAGGTATAATGTCTTGCTCGCCCATAAAACACTTTTTCTTTCCGATATAGAGATCTTTGTAATGAACAGAACAAGGTTGCTTATATTTAAAACAGGGCGAAAACATTGCAGTGAGACCAGGAAAGGAGCTAAAAAAATACATTCCACTGGCGATTGGGTCAAAATTACCATTACTAAAACATCCATTGTATCCGCCCGAATAGGCAGCAATAGCCCTTAAGTCAGCCTCTTTCATTTGTTCTTTTCGTTTTTCGGAGAGGTAAGCACTCTTTAATAAAACCCACTCACGGTTTCGGATTTTTGTATTCAGTGCCGCATCTGTGTTATAATTGGTGCCAAAATCAATACAGCTTCCCACCGCAGTAGAACCATATTGCGTACCACAACGTGCAGTATAAGCCGAAGCCTTCACCATTGACCAATTAGCGCCTGTATTTCCAATATCGGGCATATACCCAGAAAATCGGTTTTGAAATTGTGAAACATGATCATGCGGAAAACTATATTGATTATAAAGGTGTATTAATGAGATTCGTGGACCATTATTTAAATAAGGATCCTGGGTCATAAAATAAACTGAACTAGGAGTAGAATTAGAGGATGCTGGAGAAATTAAATTAGCAGCTACTGCTTCTTCAAAAGTTTCTGCATTTAATAATTTTACATCAAATTTATTGCTCTCGTCAATTTCCAAGCAGTATTTATAATATTCATACTCAGGGTGCATTCTAACGAGCGATTTCGCCCAACTTGTTCGCCATGATAAGACAAAATCTTCAATATTTTTTAGAAATTGGGGGTAGGTATAATATCCATTAGCATCAGAATAAACAGGCGCTCCTGTATATGCTAATTCCGGAATATATTTTATACCATTAAAGAATAAATCAATTTTAGAAATTGAACCATCAGGGTCAAGGTAATTTGAATAATAGGTTCCATTTATTAAAACTTGAGGATTTTTCCAATGATTTTGCCCTACAATGTTATTGTTTACATCAAGGTTTGTTGGTAAACTATTACCTAGATTGAAAACAGAAAGAGGTTCATTTGGATTTGTGTAATCGCCATATTGACCATTGGGCGAAACATCAGCCAACATTTTCTCATAAGCACCCTCACACCAAGTTTCAACTTTGCAGGGTTCTAGACATTTCTCCATAAGGTAATCATAGTCGAATCCGGTCCCTTTGCCTGTATTAATCCAATCATTTCGTGTTCCTAATGCAGCTTCACACCCTGAACAATCATCTAAAATATTGCAACCGGATAAATCTACACTTGGGTTAGTTTTAGGAACCAAACAATGGTTGTAACTAGTATTTAAAAATTTTTCGACATACGAATCTCGTGCTGCTGAATTTACGGTTAAAACTTTACTGATTGTGTATTCGCCTGGCTCCAAATCACTATAGTATAAATTCAGAGGTGGGTGGGTGTTATCTCCATAAATTGTATTAGCTACACTGCAACTTGGGTTGAAATGCAAAACTCCATTAACAACAGTAACTTGACCACCTACTACTAATTTGTCAGGTTGATTTGAGGCATCAGGTCTGATCTCATTACCACATTTATCGGTAAGTTGGATGCTAAGGTCGTATACACAACTAAAACAGGTACCAGTGTTAAGACAACTTTCTGGAAGCAGGGGAACATCAAGTGAATAGTTAAATTCATAATCACTCTTGTATGCGACCAGAAGTTGTGCAGAAAAAACAACTGAATCTCCTTCAACTTGGTTTGAAAGTGTATCTGAGCTTTTATTAGAGAGCAGATTAACAATCACCTCTTTATTTGCATTGCCTATTTCCGCTAATTCTTCAAGAATGGGTCCGGAAGCATCACTTGGTCCGTCACCTGCCAAAGCAGTAGCAACAGTTCTGCCTTGATTATCTAAATAAGTCACACTGCTTTGCCCATTTGGATCAATAACTATATTTTTTTTATAATTTGTGGCGTCTCCAGCTTCTGAGCCAAACATACGATCGAGCTGCACTTGATCAGGCTTGCCATACAAATATTTGGTAGTATGTCCATCTGCACCCAAACGAAAATCTCTCCCAACATCTCCTTTTTCCTTTATACGTCCTGTATTATCGGGTGTATATTCGGTTTGAGAAAATGGAAAGGTCTCTGCATCCGGCACATAAGCTTGAAAATTTGATTTATTAGGATTGGCATTTGAAAAATAATTTGAAGCTCCACTCTGGTCAGAAAGCCCTAATGGAGAAGGCGTTGAGCATTGACTGGATGGATTATCAACATCAAAGTAATTTTTCGAAAATTCATTTGAAGACCCATCATCTGCTTTATTAAATCGAACATAATATTTAAGCGGAGGGCCAAATCCAAAAGCAATTGTTTCCTCATCGTTACAGTTAACTGGAGCGGGTAAGATATTTACTGCAGGCCTTCCTTGGAAGTCATAAAGTGTTTGTCCAACAATTGTATTTGTGTCTGAACTAACTTTGGTAACTGTTTCATGTGCACGTAAACTTCCATCAAAATAATTTATTACTTCTTTTCTTTTACCTTCTTCAGCATAGCTTGCAGCATATTGCCAGTTTTTATTTTGCTCATGCGAGGCGGATATATAAACCTTGTCATCATTTAATGCACCGGCTTCCGGAATGCTCCAATTTCCATAAATAGGGATATTAAGATTTCCTTCAGGATCAACTCCTACAGGTCGGACCCTAAAAACAACATACCCATGTTCGAACACAGAAGATATAGTGTAGTGGTTTTCTTTCGTTGTGATTCGGGTGTTGTTGTTTTTAAAGTTATAGGTTAGAAGACCTTCGTCTTTATATGCACCTAAACTAATATCATAGTCATTAACATAGGTCCATTCAAGTTGGTATTCTTCTGGGCAAACAAAGGCTCCACCTATTTGTAAGCATGGACTCCATATTAAATTTATTTCACCACCATCCGAACTCTGTGATACATTATCACATCCAGTATGCAAAACTTCCTTAGTTGTAAATGACAGGAGGTGATCCTCAGCTAGTTTCATGTCGCAATATCGATCTACTTCAATATCTCCATCAATAAATAAATTTGCAGGCAAATCATCAACACCCACTCCATTAATCTGAATACCTTTTACTTCAAAAGTATAATCAATTGCATGATTGAAAGTATATGCAGACTTATCTTTAAATGGAATTATAGTTGATGTTGGAGCATCAAAGGGGGCATAATTAACCTCAAGAACTGTTGTAAATGTATATGGGCATTGCGCATTATCACAAGTATTCACAGTAACAGAAAGTTCTACAGAAACTGTATAATTTTGAGGTATAAATGTATAGCAAGAATGATCTACTCCGAGTGTTATTCGGTCCTTAAAATATTTGGTACAAGAATTCCAACCTGGGTCTTGGCTTGAATAAGCGACAATTGATTTCACATCACCATTTTTTACAAGAGTTCCGTCTTCAGCAACCTTCATACGTTCATTAAATGACATATGAGTGGCATAAAGTGATTGAAATAGTAGGAAAAAAAATAGGATTAAAAACCGCTTTTGAGGTGATAAAATATGTTCCATAATTGATGTTTTTTAATTATTTAATCAGTAAGCGCTGGTCACTTAATTTATAATATTTGTATGCTTGATTGAGCATTAGTTTATTTTTTGAACCATATGAGATGTATTTTTTTTCATCAAAATCCTCTTTATAATCGAAAGGAGGATTTAATTTATAATTTGAAAATATTATCTCGAGACGTGGCCTAACCTCCATTTCTTTTCTGGTACTCTCATCTTTTAATATTTCGTGGTTATAATAAATTACTATTGATTTAAGCAAACCTTGTTTGTTTAACTTAAATTCATAGGCACCAACCATATTTTTTTCATCAAATTCCAAACGATAAATTTTTTCAGACTCCAAATTGCGCTGTAAAATTGAAGTGCAATAGTTTAGTGTAAGAATATAATCTTCCGCAGTGAAAACCGATTCTAATTGTTTATCCGCAAAAGCCAATGTCATTTGCTTAGACGCACTATCAATAACAAGTTTTACATTTTCATTTTGTATCGAATGCACGCCTAATAGAAAACTATGAAAGTTGGTCTTGTTTTTTTTTACATACCCAAATGATTTTTCAAATGGTGAAAGCGAACTAAAGTCATTATAAGAATTATGTGCAATTGAAATGGAATAAGCATCATTTTTATACCAATTGGAAATTCGAACTAAAATCTGAGCCATTTCATCTTTTGAGATGTTAACCCATTTTACATCTGTTGCTGACCTTACTTGTAGAAAGGAGTAAAAAAGAAAGCAAAAAAGTATAGCAATTATTTTCTTCATTTTATCTTTTAACTGAACTGTTGCGATTTTCTTTTATAGTCATAATACCGCGCTCTGTTTCCTTTTTAAGACGAATCAGTTTTCCTTCTTCATCATACTCATAAAAGGTTGCATAATTATTTTCATCCAGTTCGGCTACTAATTTTAAACTTACAGGATCGTACACGTAAGACTTCATATTTCCATTTATTGGAAACACTCTCACATCATCAAAATAGCTTGTTGTATTATATGAATTCAGTCCAATTGTAATTTCGGCTGCATTATTAGGCACTGTAAACTTCTCTTCAATTCGCTGCCAGCCATCTATAATTAGCCCTTTGGCATAATAATTATGGCTTTCGACAACGCTTTGTGAAATATCTTTATGCAATACAGTAATGTAAGGGTTGTCATAGGAAGTTTTTGAAGCAGGTGCTCCTTCTTCTTTCACCCATCCGCTTATTATATATTCTTTACCTGGAGTAGGTGCAAATGAACCTATACATGATTCACAGTCATTAAGTATAGGGCATTCCCGAACATCAACTGATAATTCATAATTATTTTGAATGCATGAATTATTAGTTGACGGGTCTTTAATTTGGAGTGTTATTGTTTTTATACCAAGTGTAGAAAAAGCATAGCGTACGTGCGAAGCAGTTAATATTGGAGAACCTTCTTTAAAGTCCCATTCAATGCTCAGGGGAATTTGTCCATTTGTCTCGCAATCTACACTAACATTAAAATCTATCGTGTCGTTAGCACATACATAAATCTTTTCACCGCTGCCTAAATGAGTATCGCCTCCTAAAACACTTATTTTTAAATCAGAACAGCACGCATGGGTATTTAAATTAATAATCTTTGGTATTGAAAAATCTGAGGTACCATCTGTATTTGTTCTAGTAGCTAGAAAACTCTTACCTGCATAATCAGAATTATAATCAACTTTTAACTCCCAAATAATGGTATTTGAATTACTTGGCAAATAAGAAGTAACAGTTCCAATATATCTTTCAACATCCGTATTTTGTCGCAAAGACTGACTTGTTCCGGTGAATTGATTTTGAGGGCTCTTAAATGTATAACTGCCGCTTGTCATAAAAACTTCAATTACATCTCCAGCGTTAAGAGAGGTACCCAATATTTCGAGTTTTGTGTTATTCTTTTGAACTTTAGTAATTGCAGGACGCGAAATTCCATTATTGCCTTCAATAATAGTACTTTCAAATAAATTAATATTTCCTCTGGTATCATTATAAACTGCATTAAAAAATAAGTTTCCTGATATTTTATTTCCTATTCCATAGCGAATCTGTAGTGAAGAATTAGCTGATGACATATTCCAAAATGTGTTTGCCTTATTTGCTTGTGTTCCTCCGATAGTATTGTTATTCGGTGCATCATCTGTATTGGTTATCGATTCTTTAAGGATAAAATTTTCTTTTGGGCTTTGATCGCTTGTTGTATAGTGAATTAGTCCTAAATGATTAGACCCGAAAATATTTCCATAAAAAAAATTTCCATCGGCATTTCCAATTAACAAAACAGTATTATCTGTATTGAAAATAACATTGTTTTCAATCAGATTTACAGATGAACCTTCTAATTCAATGCCGGTTTCGAAGTTTTGAATAAGTAGGTTTCTTATAGAACAATTATTAGCTGAGGGCTTTAAAAAAAGCCCATGTAAGGCATGTCCAACTGGAATGCTACCACCATTGATCCAAATTTTGGGTTCAGGACCAGCATATCCGTTTGCAGGTTGAGTATTTCCATCAATTGAAATACTATTTGTTATTTGAGGAAGTTCATCAATGAGGTTAATAACAATTGGGCAAGCATCAAAAATTTCAAATACGATGCTTGATCCTGAAACCTGATTTGCTAGCTCTATCGCCCACCTCAATTCTCCTTCAATCGAAGGGATGTTATCTGAAGCGCTCGTAACTTTAAATTGTTGGGCTTTCAAATTAATAGTGAATAAAATGCAAACCAATAGCAATAAAGCTTTGCTTTTTAATCGGTACATGTAGTTTTTCATAGTTATTAAATTAATTAATCGCGGTTATCAATCCACTCTACTTTTTTGCAGCCATAAAAATCTGTTATTGTAACTTTTACTAAAACATTACTTGATCCGTTTAAATCAATAGATAATGTTTCTGCACCAATTAAATCTATTAAAGGATTACCCATGATTACTGAATATTCAAAAGTGTAAGGAGCATCTCCCATGGCTAAAATTTCGTATAAATGTGCTTCAGGTGAATAACTTAAGAAGGATTTCAAACTGCAAGATGTAAATTCAGGGCAATCCGCGATACCACGCACCAATGCTAAACTGCCGCCCGCCTCAATTTTTCGACTAAAGCTACCAGAGTGTGCAGTTACATTAGTAGTATTTTGTGGCCATTGTCGAAATTGAAAATGCTCCCCAATACCATCAGAATAATTATGATCTTCAAAATTATCCACTCCAATATCCGCGAATTTTGAGTTGGATGCTACAGCGGTTGGTAATGAATTATTGTATCCATAGGTAGCTGACTTATAATTTCCTAAAGCATCTTTGTTTTCTAATTCGGCACCATATGGACTAAACTCGGTCACTTCAGAAGTGTATGTCCAGTTTGCAGAATTCTTGTCCCACTTGCCACCGAATAATCGATAGTAAGGCGTAAAAGAAGTAAACACTCCATCCTTGCGTATATTGGTATTGTTTTCAACATCGGTTTGGCTTCTGTTAGTTAGGTGTAAAAAGTTCTTTTTAACTTTCCACAAACCTCGAGTTCCTTGAATAAATGGATTTGTTGAGTAGCTAATGTTTCTATCATTTCCATTTATGGTAAATAGTTCGCAAAATGTTCTTGCTTTGTTAGTATACTCTACAGCTGTCGCCTGCAATACATCTTCATAATCGTTTGAACTCGCTCTTAGACTTTTTAATGGATCTGAAAATGAAGTAATGCTAGCCATTGGAGCTGACAATTGATTTCGTCTTCCTGAGCGAATAATTTTGGCATTATATGGTCCTCCACTAATACGACTGCCATCGTGTTCAATGCACGTTATACTGTTGGGAGTTACTTTGCTTACCCAAACTTTATGAGAGTTGATATTAAGTTCATCACCTTCACAAAAATATTGTGAAGCATTATTTGTAATCGCTTCTCCATTTGTAAAAGTTAAATTGGTAGCAACATAATTTATGTTTTTCGATGCAGGCCCCATTCCATCGTAATACCAATGCGCAGGAAAAGTTAAGGAATACTCTGAATCACTAAAGTTATTTTGTATTTCAGTTGCAATTACTTCTCCGGTTTCTGAATCGTAAGCTAAATTTGTGGAAATCGATTTGGCTCCTAAATCTGTGGATATAGTTTGCTGAAGCAGTCCAAATCTTTGAATTACCTTAGTTACCACCGCTGATCGAAATTGCGTGTATTGTTTTGTGCGGGAGGGTATTATCATAGGAAACGGAATAGGTAATACAGAAACCAAAAACCCATCAATATTTGTATTTATGGATGAGGATATTGTAGAAGTTTTACTCTCTCGCATGTCCGATACCATATCAAAACATAATCCTACGGTCGCATCATCCTTTATTGTGCCATCCGGGTATATAACGGTTGCAGAATTGTCCAACCTAAATGCATCATTATAGGGCGTGCACTTATAATTGTAACGAATTGTACTAATGGCTACATCTTTATTCTCAGGATAAACACTAATTGATTTTGGTTTTCCATTCATGTCATTTAGTTCAATTACGTATCCTTGGCTAGCTGTAAGGTAATCTTTGACATTTATTCTTAATAAGGATTTTATACTTGCAGGAGAAGATTTGTCTCGTGTTGCAGATAAATCAGTTCTGTCAACTATTGTTGGGAAATCTTTGCTGGTATAAAATTCATTAACAGTTATGCCTGTTGCATGCGCATTTACGTTTGTGTTAGAGAGGTTTCTAACGGTTACTCTGCTATAACCGATTGAGGGGCTTGGAAAAAAGGATTCCCCAAATGGTTCTTCCATGTATTGGGTATCATCCGGAGCAAGTAAGTGTTTGTCTTCAAAAAATACGGGAATTTTCCAAGGATTTTCATCTCCTCCAATTAAAGGTTCATAGGAAGCAACACCTGAAGAAGTTATACCATCGGAGCTTAAATAGGAATACTCCTGCCCATAGTAAAATTCCTTTTCAAGATTATTGGTCATGCCATTCCATTCATCGCACATTTTTATTTGTTTCACTCTTGCTCCACCACCCAGTTTTTTCTTATCAGGATTATTTAGGCGTAAAAAGGAATAGTTCATTATTGCTTTCTCACCAACATGATTATTCTGATATAATGCTCTATTAGGTCCTTGAGCGGATTGAATAATATTTTTTACAATACTAGAACCAATAATGGCTTTTAATAAATCAGAACCGAAACTTTCACCAGCTCCTGTTAAGTCATCTCCCCAAACGTCACGTGACATATTTAACCTTCCAAACTGTATAGCAGCTTTTGTCATTGGGCTTATATCAACTCCATTCCCATCCCCAAAGGCAACATTGTTAAATGCAATGCACGCATATTCTCCATTTGACGAGACAACACAGTTTTTCCAATGTATATTACCAACAGGAACATATCCCGAAACATATTCATATTTTCCAGGCCTCATCGCTGCAAGGAAGCGGAAATAAAAATGATTAATTCCAGCCAGGTAATCATGTTTAAATATTTCGTTTTTCGCACCACTTGTAATAGCGTTTTTTAATTTGATAATAGCAATGGTCTCATCGTTATTTCCAGATAAATCAACTGCTTTTAATGCTGTTGATGGAATGAAAGCATCCAATCCTGCAGATGAAAAAGTGGCACTTGAAATAAATCCAAGATTAACAACTTTGAACATTTCCATCGCTCTTTTATTTTGCACATATGCATAATCGTCCGACTCATAGTCAACATTAATTGACCCTCCACTTGGGAGTTTTATTTTAGTTAGTGTCCATGCCTGTGCATAATCATTTTCAAAATATGGATCTTGTTCCGTGTATGGAAATTCTGCTGTTCCAATTTCATTCGAAACCATTGGATCGAAGCTAGTTGCTTTATTTGGTTTGTAATTGCCCCATCAATCATAGCTTTTAATATTGTAATCAGGGTTTTTAGTTGGTTCCGAATTATAGGTAAATGTATAAGGACTAAAACGACCTTTATTTGAATTTTGATAGGTAAAGAATATCTTTCTTAAGGTAAGCTTACCGCTATTTTTGTTTGACAATGTTAAATCTAGATTAGGGTCACCGGATTGTATTGCGCCCGGGTTAAAATTTGGTATTCCTTGGCACAAAGAATAGTCATAAACAAAATGAACAACTTTAATAGGAATAGCAGCAGGACCACTGTTTTTATAATAGTCTTTTTTTGAATAGAGACTAATTGATTTTAATAATCTTGAAGCTTTATTTAAATTGGTTTCCATTTCCCCATTTTTATCTTTAACTCCATTCGCATCTGTCCTAGACCCTAATTCAAAAACCGCCACATAGTTCTTTGTTACTATGCTTTTAAGATACCAAAGTTCTTTTGTACCATATACATAGCTTGCTTTGTCATCATATTTAATTGATTTTAACCCTTCGTTATAATTGGCTTTGTTTTTTTCCACAGGAACTTTCCAATTATAGTCTGAAACCAATTTTTCGTAATTAAATTTGGTGTAGTTACCGAAATCATTATCACTTGGACCCGCAATTTTATCACAGTCTATATAATCCGGTGATAAAACGGCAGTTAATAAGTATGAATGTGCGTAAGGTGGCAATTCAGTATTTGAATAGTAATTGTCCAACCCTTTTGAATTAGAGAGAGAATTGTCGTCACCACCATAAGATACAAGACCATCGACTGCATTTGCAGATATATTCCCATTGCCATCAAGATTTGACCCAATTGCAAAAGACACATCTTCCTGCTTTGTGTTATATGCTGCAATTCCATATACATAGCGAGCGCCATCATTCCGCAAGGTTGTTATTTCAGCTATATGATGATTTGGTGCGGAATATAGATTGGGTATTGTATCAAGCCCTTCAACAATTAGATCGCCTTTTTTTACGAATGTTATATTTTGACTTCTTTTATCTCTCTTTTTTCTGTAGCTATCACTTGGTATGTTTTGTGAACTTTGAGTTGTAGCATTGTAATAATTGTCTTCAGCATAAGCATTAAATTTTGTTGCTGTATTTATATTCACTCTTTTTGCATCAAAGCCATTAGCTGAGGCAAAAAATGTAGGATCTGATTCAACAGATTTTTCATTCGCCTCTTTAAAATAAACTGGCTCATATAAGGGGTCTCCATTTGAACTTTTAAAATTTAATTTGTTAATAGCATTGTTACCTTCGCGCCATCTGCCGCTGGTGGTATTTACATCTGTTTGAGCTATATCAACACCAACATGCCATATATTCCCAACTCCAACTTCACCACTAAGAGAATAACTGTCACTTGTGGTTGATGATTCTGCATCATAAACATGTCCTATATCACTTCTAAATGGGCGATAACTGCCACCAACACCTTGTCCCGAAACAGAATAAATATCATAGGTGAAATTTGTGACTGGAAGCGCAGGAGTATTTTTGGTGAATATCCCATCCTTTTCTCTATTGAAATCAAGTATTGCATTGTCATAATTTTCTCCTACTTCAGAGTTCATATACCCATATGCTGGATTTTCGATATTGTTTTTTTTCAAACTCTGTTTTGAATAGAAACCACCTACAGTAAAGTTAGGATGTACACCAAAAGCCTCAAATCCTAATTTAAAACTACCTGTCGCTGAAAAATTCTCCATTGGAAGGCTAACTTGAGGAACATAGGTTGGCATACCAAAATCGAAATTAGAGCTAACAGATTGACCATTACTAACTGATCTATCCTTATCATTTTTATTACTTTTGGATGCAGTTAATGATGCCCCAATAGTTAATGATTTTAATCCTGACCTCGAATTGAAGGAAGTTCCAACATTCAAACCCATTCCAACACTTTCTTTTGAATCGGAAGAACAAATTGTAGCTGATAAGCCAACAGTAGGTTGAATTGTAAGACCATCATCACTACTAGAAGTTATTCCTAAACTTCCATTAAGCGGGCTAGAACCATCTTTTCCAGCACTTAACGAAACATTTAGAGATTGTTCCATACTAATTCCAGTGTAATTATTGTAGCGGACACCTATTGAATAGTTGAGGCCTAATTTTAATTTACTTGTCCCAAATAACTCAACACCTGCACCTGTATTAACTCCAAATGTTTTATTATCCTTAATTTTAAATTCTTTTTTAATCAGATCACCATTGAAATCATCTGGAATTCCCCTCATGTTCCTATTAATAACACCAGGGTTAATATTCCATCCTAGTCCTACCCAACTCGCTTCTTGGTCCATGCTTATGCCGGAATGATAGCTTATGTTAACTGGATAGCCATCAACATCTAGCAGTGGAATATTATAATTGAAATCTCCTGAAAATAAATCCACCATTTCCGATGTCCCAACTGGTTCGAAACTTTGAACTTCTGGTTGGCTTGGTCCACCAGTAAGTGCCCATGAACAGGTTGGATAAAGGCCATCAAATAACACCAAAAGTGCAAGGTATACTACTGATATTTTGCGCAATTGGGCTCTCATTTTTTTCCTGAAAAACTTTCTTAGTTTCATAAGGTTTTAATTTTGGGTGTTGATTTTAATGCTAATGAGTTGAAATTGAATTTTATAATTCCTTTATGGAATAATTTGTCTTCGAAAACCAAAGTCATATTTTCACCAACTTTGTCCTTTGGCTTTTCGAATCCTAATATAAATCTTGCTTCAGGTGAGGCATCGTAGGCTCTTTCAAAATGAAATAGCGCACAAGGAATTATTTCATTACCATTTTGTAATGAAATATCAGATTGCATTTTAAAAGCACAATAGTTTACATTTTCTTGATATTCATTCTGTGAGTTAATCCCGTATTTTAGAAATTCTTGCTCATAATCCATTAACTTAATTTTGAAATCAAAATATTCCATACCTTCCAATTCCTTATAATTTCGGACTAGAATTGAATCTTTTATGCTTTCTGTTTCGAGCTCTTCACATATTATATAGTCTATTGGTTTGTATTGTATGGAATAAATGACATTATCAATAGTTTTAGTTTTTAATAATCCGTTTTCCGGATTTTGAACCCATCGGACTAATTCTCCTGGATTTAGCCTGTTTGCTGAGTTTGTACTATTTTCAGATGAAAATAAAAATGGAAAATAGTTTCCGCTTTTTCCGTTTTCACACGAACAGAAAAGCACCGTGAGAACTACTGTAAAAATTCTAATAAGGAATGATTTAGGGTAATTTGATTTCATTTTATTCCTTTATACTTAGAGTTAATATATTCTAAAACCTCCTTTGAAATATTTTTATTCTCACTCCCAAACATGAGTGAACCATTTCCATCATTACCTAATATGTATGTATAGTTTTTCTCTTTTCCAAAATCCTTTACATATTGATTTAACTGTGAAAGAATTTGTTCGTCGTATTGACTTGTTAAGTTTTGATTGTCTTCTTCAAAAACCTTTTTCTTTTGAAAAAAATCTTCTCTTTTCAAATTATACTCTGAAATTAAGTCACTATTTTTTTGATTTTGAGCTTCAATTTTTTTACCTAATAATTTTAAATCAAAGGCAAGGCTATCCAACAACTTTTGACGTAAGTTTTTTGTTGAAATGAATTTTTTTTCCATTTCTTTTTTAAATTCAAATCCATTGTAGACCTCTTGGATAACAATAAAGCCAACTTTGGGAGTATTTAACTGATTATATGCAATCCAACACGCTAAAGTGGCGATCAGGACAAATGATATAATTTGAATATTTTTTGAGTTCATAATTTTATTTTAAAATTTATGGAGCTAAAAAGCGCAATAAGAATGTTTCATTTTTGGAATTCTTAATGCTTAAAGTGTAAAAGCCGCTTTTTATTTTTAGATCATTTAAATCAATACAAAATTTATTAAAGCCAAACTCCTTTAAATCAATTTTGGGATTTTCGGAGTCAGTTTTGGTAGTTGGTTTAATTTCTTTCATTCTATCATCATAAATTGAACACTGTATTTTATCACTAGTGTATTCTTCATCAAAAACAAAGAAAACTTTATTATTCTCAGCATAGTAATAACCAGGGTCTAAGCTCTTCTTCAACCTTACATATTTCATATCTGATTTCACTTTTTCCTTAGCCAACACAAACTCCCAAGCCTCCGACTTTGCAATTATAATCCCGTTCGAAATTTTTTGAACTTGCCAGGCGTAATGTTTTCCGGGTTGCAATTCCTTTGCATCATAAGGATAAAGCAGTTGGTGACTTGTCATATAATTTTTCATGAAGAGGGGAGTGTTCGTTATGACTCCTGCTTCGGTACTTTGATCACTCAGTAAATCAGTTACCAGCATTCTAAAATACTCTCCGGGAGCAAGTAAGTTAAAGGGCTCGCTGTGTGTCCATACTAGCATGGGATTTGGGGTGTCGATCGTGTCTTTGTCCATCGGACTAATCAGCGTAAGAAAGGAACTGATGTCGGATTCTAAATCAATGCAGTATTCATCTCCAGGCTCACCGCCAAGCTGAATAAGCGTGTAACAGGCATTGTATTTTCCCGATGGCAAAGTGTGTGTATTCTTAATGTATTCAGCCTGTTTTGAGGAACTATAATCAACGTTAGAAAATTGAAATTTAAACCCGGAGAGGGAATTCATTCCTTTTCTGAGCAGGAAAGGCTGAGTTTTCAAGTTAAGCAAAAGTTCATTGGCCGAATTAAAAATTTTGCTTTCCAGAAATACCATTGTTTCCGCATCATTATTCATTACATTAATTTGAACAATAGATTGCGGAGTAACATTGTAAGAATTAATTCCGGAACTCAAAATAGAAATTTGAGCGTTTGAAATTCCTGCCAATGAAAGGAGCAAGGCAATTAACAAGTGATTAATTTTTTTCATGTTAAAATGTGTTTACCAGTTAAAAATTAGTTTAGCGTACATATAGTAAGGGAACTTATCAATTTGCTCCAATAAATAGTTGTTGTAAAAATCACCCAGAACAATTTTTTCGCCCGACAGTTCAAAAGCAAAATATTTTTTAATGGGTACATAAACTTTCAAGTTGTATCCGGTTTGAATGCTACCTGTCTTACTTTGCGAGAGCTTACCACCAAGAGTAATAACATACTTTTTCTTTAACCGAATTGAAATGTCATCTGAATAAAGCATGAAACTTGTAACAGTTGAATCCGGTATATTAGAATCGAAATAACTTAATGCGAATTCATTTTTAAACTCCCCTATACTAAGTGAATTAACAAAGGAGTAATTCTGGTAAATCGAATTTTGTATGCCATCATACAGTTTAAAATAATTATAGAGCAGGGTAAAAGTGGTTTGGTTTTTTTTGAGTTTTGGCGAATAAGAAACAATAGCACTGCTGATATAATTCTTATTCTCAATGCGCACAATTTTATCTTCCGAATTCACACGTTGCAACACCGGACTAAATGAGAAACGCACAGTTAATTGGCGCACTGGCCGATAAGTAAAGTAACTGTTAAGGGTTTGTAGATTGGTTGTTAAATAATTTATGTGCAATAAATTATCTTGTTCCTTTTTATAAGAAGCTCCAATTTTTAGTTTTCTGCTGATGGTTTGATCTACTTTTAATTCATACCTAAAATTATCAGAACGCATAAAACCTACTCCAAAGCTCTTGAAATAGGGATCAACGTATCTCGAAGTTAACTGAATGCGTGTGCTGTTTAAGGATGCAGTAAATCTACCCAAACCAGCATTTGTATGTTGGTTTGATTTTGAAATGGCATGAAAGCCTTTATCTGAATCAGGTTCAGTTATTTGTTGCAAATAGGATTTCCCATAAATTAAGTCTAGTGTGAATTTGGAATTGAAAACATATTTTCCGTCCAATTCTATGACATAATTTTTTTCTTTTTCAATTGCGTTGGTAGGAGCATTTTCAGAGGTAAATTGATAAGAGTTCTGTCCAATCCCATAAAGAAAACCTGCATGAAAATGCGATTTTTCTTTGGCTCCGAAACCCAGTTTAAATGCAGTAACTCTTCTACCGCTACTGACTTCTCGGAAATCGAAAAAATTATAAAGATTCCGTACATTTTGTAAATTGTTTTGAACCACATTGTTAGAAAATAGCAGGTTGTTTATCGTCTTGCCATACGTAAATGCAAAATAGAGTTTGGACTTTTGCATCTCCAAATTCAAACCTTTAACACCAGATCCGCTTATAAGAAAAGTGGAATAGTCCGGGTAGCACAAGCCAATTTCAAGTTTCTTTACATAGTCGAGGATGTTGTATTTCTTGTATTTGGCAAGCATAGGATTCGAGATCGAATCAGGATGCTGGAGCATTTTTATTTTTTGGTTTATCTCCTCAATTTGTCCTTGAATTTTATCTTTTTCGGATTTGTATTTTTGAATTACCTGATTCACACTATCGGCACGCTGTTGCATTTTTTTTGCTTTTACAACAGTTTCGTCTTCTTTCGAAAGTTGATTGAGCGAATCAGAATAGTTTTTTGTTTGCAAAGAATCTGTCGAAGGGAGTTTGGTATTGCCGCTATTCTTTAAATTCGAAAGCATTCCGGAAGTATCGCCCAAAGTTTGGGAATAGGAGGATGGAGTAATTTTTTCGGAATTAAGTTGTTGAGTTAATTCACTTGTATTAAAGTTCTTTTGATTTTGAATTGTTTTTAAATAAAGAATCTTTTGCTCTAGAAGTTGTCGAGAGGAATACAATTCACCTAAGTTTGATTTTAAGCCTTGTACCTCATCATTTAATTTAAGCTGTGCGTTCTCCTTATATTTCGGCACATCCAATGAAAGCCTGAAGTAATTATTTAATCCGCTAATGTTTTTAATATTGGCATAATAGTAATTAAATTGTACAGGAATTTTCAAAACATCAAAACCTAAATTTCCATCGGTTCGAACAAATCCTGAAGGCGTTTTACCTCCCACAACAAAGGGAACAACACCGTAGTCATATCCAACATTTACAGTACCAGTAGTTCTATCAAAATAGCTTGAAGGTTTATGCGGCACTAGTTGATTCAGCGCATCTTTTTTATTTTTCAGCTTTGCTTTTTGATCTGCAACAAGTTTATCTTTTTTACTGCTGTCTAAAGTGAGATTATTGCGCACAAAATCATCTTTAGCTTTTAAAAGGGAGGAATCTGTTACATTAAGTTTATTTTTTAAGGAGTCTTTTGAATACTGCGAGAGTCTGCTCTTATTAACCTCCTTAGTTTCTTCGTACTTCAATTTCAAAAGCGTATCGCTTTTCGATAAGTCTACCTTTAACGAATCTTTTGAATAATTGCGAGCGCTTGCACTTGCATTTGACTTTACAGTATCAATTGCATTCGTTGCGCTTTCTTTTGATTGAGCAGTTTTATTTTTTAACCGAGCTCGTCTAGTTTGCTTTTTATCCTTCTTCTTATCTGGAATAGTATCGTTGTATGCTGTGGTATTTGAACTATCACGAAATGAAAGCTGTTTTGAATTTTTATTTTTTCGCAAAGCACTTTTTTTGTGCTTTGTTTTTGAATCGGGATTTTGATTTGTAATACTAGAAGTGTCGTTTACAACAACACATAGAGGGGCGGATAAACATGGGTTTAAAGCAATAACCAACAAATAAAAAATGAAAAAGAAGGGTAGTATTCCTTTCATAAAGTGGCTTGGGGTTGTCGGGTAAAAGTATTAATTTAATTGTTAAATCAAAAAAAATGTTAAAAATATCAACAGGTATATGTTAATTCGATTTTTCAAATATAATGTTGCATGGTATAGCTTGTACCCCGTATTTTTACGGGGTACAAGCTATTTTATTGTAACTATTTGAAATTCAGAATAAAGAATGGTTTCAAGAGTCGAAACACCGTTAGTTTTGAACGAAAATTCAAAAAATAGAAGGCTAGAGAAATGCTATAAAAAATCTTTTAATGGCTAGATTTTGATAATAAATCTAAGAATGGAGGATACCATGATCTAACTATTTCAACCTTGAAAAGTAAAAGAGTGAATTAACTAATTTGAATTTATTTCAACTTAACAAGTTTATTTTTGAGTGCAAATTTATAGAGACCAATTGAACTTTTTTACTTTAACCTTTACCATTATTTTGGCTCTAATCCATTCAAGCGTGCGTATTTTTATAGTAAGTATTTCTGCAATTTCAGTATTTGTGTATTCCTGACATATTAGAACTATTATTTTTATTTCTTTTTCGGTTAATGGCTTTAGCCTTTTATTTTCAAGTTGTTTCGAATGCGCCATGAATGTATAATTGTGAGTGAGAATGTTAATCTACAAGTAGGTTTTTTACAGCATAATAAACGATGCCGGCAGTATTTTTGGATTTTGTTTTTTCAATTATGTTTTTTCGATGCCAATCCACAGTTCGTTCAGCAGACTTTAATTTTGATGCAATTTCTTTAGTCGAAAATTCATGACAAATTAATTGTAGTATTTCAAGTTCACGTTTTGTGAATTCAATTTGTTCGATCGTTTTTGGTGTTCGGCTTTCTTTTTCGGCTGCCTTCTCTATCACATTAAGCACTCTAGGAGTAAAATAATAATCTTTTGAGTACACGGTATTTATCCCTTCAATAACAGCCTCCAAAGAATCGTCTTTCATTAAAAATCCATTGGCTCCTTTACCAATCATTGTTTTAATGGTAACATCATCGTCGTGCATCGTAAGCACTAAAATTTTAATGCTTGGGAAGCAGAATTTAATTATGTCAAGCGCTTCATCGCCGGAAATTACCGGCATTCTCAAATCCAATAAAAGCACATCTACTTCAATTAATTTTAATGCTTCTAATAAGGTTTTGCCATTTTCGGCTTCCAGAACAATTGAAAATAAATTTTGATCCTGCAGCAAGGATATCATACCTTTTCGGAATAAGTGATGATCATCGGCAATTGCCAATTTTATTTTATCCATGCAGGGTAGGGTACTATTTTATTCAAATTTATTATTCTAGTAGAAGCAACTATGAATGAAGTAAAGTAAATAAATTCAAAAATAATAGTTAAAAGCAATTCTATACAGTACTTCAAGTACTAACTCAATACACAGAGGTAGTCAACAATTCGCAAATAAAGAAAATAATCGCTGCTGTTCAGTTTTTCAACTTTCCTCAAGTCTGTAATTTTTTTCGCACAAGCCGGACAACAACAGGCACTTAGCCCTAAAATCCAGTCCTTAGTGTCTATTACTTGAGAGATATCCCATGAATGCTTAATAGCGCAACCATTTATTGCACATTCATTTTTGTCTAAATCCTTATGTTCCATTTCATGGCTTTTTTGTAAAAATAATTATTCAGTTTTCTTTTTAGTGGGGGTGTTGAAAACTAATTAAAATTTTTAGGTGGGGCGGGTGAGTTTGAAAGTGATTAGGATTGACTAGAGAATAATCTCATAAAGTGAATTGGTTTAAAGCTATTATTGGATTGGCTGCATCTCTTTAAATGAGCTTTTAATATTTTCCTGAAAGTGATACAACTGAGAAAATTATTTGTACCCCGTAAAAATACGGGGTACAACCTATTAATTGTTGAGTTAAATTTGAAACTTCGATTTTACTTTTAATCCAATTGATTCATAATTGGCCAACTAGTGAAAGGATAAAGGATTGTCAAGATAAATAACAGAAAGCCTAGTATGCTTATAAAACTTATCAATAATCCCAAGTACTATTCTTGATTTCAAAATTGAAGAATGCTGAACTCATCTGACGAGTGTGGATTTTTTTCTAAAGTGTGTTCAAAATTATTTTGAATGGCAGATGGCCTGAATGAAAAGCTGATTTGAGTCGAATCGTAAATTCCCAAATTTATAGAAACCGACAATTGAAAGCATTCAAAGATTAGCTTTCCGATGGAAATAAATGAGTGAAATTAGTTATCATCTAGGTCCGTTTTATTTGGGATTACTTTGAAAGGGTGAAAGATAACTTAATTGTGTTTTGGATTAAGCAAACAGGGAAATTTACTACTGACTGGAAAAGTTGTGTAAGGCAGTTGCTAATCAATTTCAAAACAGCTTTGGACTTATGGTAATAATAAATCAACAAGAAAGCGCAAGCAATTACAGCACATAACCAAAAGGTGGGGTTTTGTGTTCCAATGAAAGTTTTGTGGCAAAAGCCCTGATCTTCAAGTATCATCAAACAATTAGCCGTAATATTAAGACAACTCAACGAAACACAAATACTTTTCAATACAATACGCAATAGATTGGGCTTAGAACAAACTTTTTATGCGGAAATGATTAGAAAAGGAAAACAATAATGGTTCAAGTTAAATATTATATTAGTTTGAAACTCAAATGTAAATAGTTATGGAAGAAATGAACTTTATTGAGTTGGCACCTCCTTATTTTCTTATCATAGGTGTAGTAATTATTGGAATTATCAAGTTTAGGGATTTAGACGAATACCTTGAAACCTTAGCATTGAATTTTGCAATAATTCTTTTGATTTTAGGAGGCATTTTTTTTTGGATTAATTCACACAATGATAAAAAGACATTAAACGAGATGGTTAATCATTGTAAAGATTTCCAGAGTCCAATGACTAAGAGAGATTCCGAAGAGGTATTCGCAAAGGCTATGGCAGATACAAGCTTCCCCTTAGAAATAATTAAATCCAACAAACGAAAACATATTAGTGTAATTAAACCAAATATAATCAAACAACATGATTATTTTATTGTTCCTGTATTTTATGGAACCGATAGGAATCCCACGGGATCCCAAGAACTTGATAATTATTATGGTAGTAAAAGGAATTTAACGAAGGATTTTCAAGTAGGAATTGTAAACGTAACACTACCCATAACACATGAAATGGGAGAACTAGAGAGTCCCTGGTTTGTGGGAATGCAAAACAGATTTTATGATTATACCGATATTAGTAAGTATGTTACATTATTGAACATTGATACTTCAAGTGCCAGAGCCTACAGGAGACTTAAGGCATTGGTTTTTAACTCTGATGAGAATGATGCATTCGTTTTTATTCATGGTTATAATACATCCTTCAAGGAAGCAGCAAGAAGAACTGCACAGATTGCGTATGATGTTGGATTTAATGGTGCACCGATCCTCTACAGTTGGCCTTCAAAAAACAAAACTGTCGACTATTTAGCTGACAGGAATGAAATTGAGTGGACAATACCGCATCTTATCAGGTTCTTAGAGAAAGTAGTTGCGTTATCTAATGCAAAAAAAATCCATTTGATAGCCCATAGTATGGGAACCGATATATTGACAAAGGCTCTTAAGAATTTTGAATTTAATAATAGTGATATCCAGTTTAATGAAATAATTTTAGCTGCACCCGATATTGATGTTGAAAGTTTCAGAAATAACATTGCGCCTAATCTTGTGAGGAAAGCCAAGAGAATTACAATATATGCTTCATCCAACGATAGAGCTCTAGTTGAATCAAAGAAAGTGAATGGCCATAATCCAAGATTAGGAAATACGGAGGGAAATAATTATTTTATTATGAAAGGCTATGAACTCATAGATGCTTCGAACCTCGAGATTTCTGACTTTTTCAATCATAGTTTGTATGCAAAATCAAGGGCTGTATTAACGGATATTACTGAACTTCTTCACTCTGATACTCCTCCTTTGAAAAGAAATTTAATCCCTATTAGTTTTTCTAAAGGAACATATTATCAATTTAAGAAATGAACCTTGCATTCTAGCTTCTTCTTAAATGAAGAGAAGATTTTAAGTTTATTCAAATTTTTTGACCGCAGCAAAAAGTTAATCAGGTCTTGCAATCACATTGGTTTTAGAAAAGTTTTAATTAGGTTTCCTAGGTTTTTTACTTCTCCGAAATTAGTATCGTAATACTATCATAATCACAGCATCAATAGCTCCAAATGCTGCATGTTCTTGCCAGGTATCGCAAAAGAAAATAACTTTAATGGAGGTGAGGAATTAAACGAAATTGAAAGACTTATTAAATATTGGATTTTCTAAATAAGTACTTGCGAACCATTAATCGATAACTAATTATTATCTTCCTTTTATGGTTCATTTTATATGAAAATGCGTTTCTAATTTCCGTTAATCTACAATGCTGGAAAATAAAAACTTACATTTTGAAATCCCGAATGGCATCTATCGTTTTTGAGCTTTGCACAAACGCGTGCAGCAATTATCTAGCACTATACTCGCAAAAAATGGAGTTTCAAAATGTCGTCATATTTCGGAAATTGTCGCACAAAAATTTTGTAAAATAGGGATGAAGAAAAAATTAAATTTCAGAGGAATTCTCGGAAAATCATATTTTATAGAGGTATTTTGGCAATTAATTGCAATTATTAATAATATGAAAATCCCTAATCTAAGATATAAAATCATATGAGAATTAGACAGGAATTTTCTATATGTGTTTCTTCTCGGTAATATTCACTCTTTTAGAGCGATTATATTAAGAGAGGAATATAAATCAGTTTATATTATTTTTATAGGTAATTAATTATAAAAATATGAAAACCAAAGCTACTGCATCACTCAATTTCAAGGCAACAACTAAGTCTTTAAAAATTTGCAGATTCATTGAAGTTTCTTTAATAATGCACCCACCATTTATAAACTAAACCTACATCACAGCCAAAACTGTAAGGTCTTGCACCTATTTCATCTTCTCCGGTATAATCTGCATTAGCCCTGAAATTGCTTCTGAAATATGGAACAGTATTCATATACAAATTTTTCGACCATAACATAAATGATAATCCTAATCCTAATTTATACACATCATTTCTGCTTTTCTCTATTATGCCATAGCTAGCTTCTATTACTGGTTGCGCACAACGACTCATATGAATGCGTTGATAGCGGTAACTTAAAAACATTCCTCTATTGAGCGTACCTCCGTATATTATTTCTCCATCCGTTTTGAAATGGTTGTAAAATTGCGAATATGCCACTGTAAAAGAATTTCCTGTTCCAAAGCCATAGCCAATGCCAGCGTTCCATTCATCACTTGCATGGGTAACTGATTTATCTTTTTGCTGCGCTTTTTCAACAAAATCGTAATACTCTGTAGTTGGTTTTATTGCAACAAGTCTTCTATAGCTTGTATTCGGGCTATAGTTTCCAAAGAAATAAATGGATTTTGCATTTTTGTATTCATACATCATATTTATGTATTGGTTGCGAATATCAAGGTGAGAATATTCTCCATCTCTAAGGTGATGCTCCTTAGCTATTGGGGCAATAATTTTTTCTGGATCAGTCTTTTCAAAATTAAGTGAATCAATATCATATCTGGGGTTAATAAGGGTATAATCACTTTCAAAAACTTTATCTTTCTTTTGAATCTTTGATTTTGCAGTAGTTGGGTTGAGAACTATCGAAATTTTAGGTCTTGAATCTGTTTTATATATTATAGTTTCTTTTACAGGGATTTGATAAATTAAGCCGTCTTTATCTTTTAAATAGTAAAAGCAAGTGAATTCACTTTTAAAACCTGTTTTTACTATATACTTTTCCCAAAAAGTTTTTGAGGTATAAAAAGGGATTGAACTCGAATTTTCAATTGCGACAATTGATGTTAGATTTCTCATTTGCTCATATTGAGCAAAAACCTGTGTGCTACAAAGCACTGATATTAATATAAGTAGTGCCTTTTTCATTTTGCTGTGTATTTAAGTTTATATGAATAACCAAACTGAAACTGAGGATAAAATGTGTTCATATCGCCCACCTGCCATGTAAGTCTGAAACGTGCAAAAACTTTGTTACCGGGATTAGTTTGGTCGGGCAGGTAGCGCGCATTAAATTCAAATGTTTCAGTATATCTAGAATTCGGTTCTCTAAAAAATGCAGTTGTATTGCTTTTACTATAACTTGCCACTGCATTGTAAAGATTATTACTGAGTAAGGTACTGTTGTTAAGCATAAAGTTAACATCAAAACCCAAGCGGTTGTCCGATTTAATATCGGCACTTAACTTAGGATACCAAGTTACAAGTCCTGCTGCCGGCATATTACTGATGTATTCAGCTCGGTATTCACTATTAACTACTTTTCGAGTACTATCCTGCACAGGCACTCGGCTATAGCGCACACCCATATCAAAATAAAAGGATACTTTGCCATTGGGCACTCCCAGAGTAACTATATTAGTTTCCATACCAATGTTAAGTGCTTCATACTTTAAGTAATCAATAGTAGTGGCATATGATGGAGATACCAATTGATTATTCACAAAATTTTTATCGTTTTTTAAAATCAGAAAGCGTTCCTTATCTTCAAGTTTAGTAATGCAAACAGTAGGTATAAGGTAATTTACATATCCTATGTTTACCAATTGAGTTAATTGATATCGATTAGTAAATAAATTGAAGCGTCTGCGGATTTCTGTTTGTACCAAACCATTAGGATTTTTATCACTCAATCCAAAGAAATCTGTATAAATTCGGGTATCAAATAAATTCACCGATTTATCTTTAATGAGCGTTACTATTGGGGTTTTGTTGGGTATTAATTTATTTATAGTAGTATCGGCACAGGAATAATCTCTGCGGTTATTTTCGAGCAGGTTTTCGTAAGTCATAAGTACTTCGCTTAGGTAAATAAATTTGTACTCATCAACGCTATGCTCGTCATTCCTAATAAAAAGTACGGTTTTATCAAACGAATCGTAATTAAAGTTGGAGGAAAAACCAATTGGGTAAGAATTTTCAAAAAGCATAAGCGGGTCGGTATTGTTTTCAATTGTAACTTGTATGCTTTCAATAAATCCGTTCTCAAACTGCACTTTTATGTTTTGCACTTTGCTGAGCCCATCATATTCTTTTAATCCTTCATGTTCGGCAATTTTTGTTTCCTTTGCCTTAAGGTCTTGAAGTTTTTCTTTTAATGTCTTTAAAATTTTAAAATCTTCTTTTAAGGTTCCAATAAGGTAATTTTCAAATGTTTCATCTTTTGCTAATTTCAAATCTCCATTGGCTACTTTTTCAAGATGTTCTTTTGCTTCTTTTCGTTTTGCTATAGTTGAAGAATTAATATAAATTTTATCATCTTTTGATTGTTCATCAGCAGTTTTGGCTGTTTGAGCATTAATTAGTTTAGCAATATTTTAATAGAATCCTTTATAAAATTAAGCTCTGTTGCCAAATTGTTTATTTCAAAGGATTCCCCATTATTTTTTTTATTGATCAAATCTATAACCTGAGGAACGAGGATAGTTTTCTTAAATAGACTATCTTTAGAAAGTTCTAGTGATTTAGCTGATTTGGATGCACCAGCCAAAGCAATTACTTTATTTCTTTTTGTAAGAATTTCTTGATCTAATTTATTTAAAATCTCTCCTCTTGTTTCAGCATCAATAGGTACAAGTAATTCATTTTTAATTGCCTCTTTCACTTTTACTTTTTCGGCAGTATAATTGTCGAGTTCGTTATAATATTTTGTATTTGTTTGGTTCACAGGTGTTTTATGCTGATTAATATCATCGTATAATTTCACGAAACTATTCAGGTGCAAGTAGCCACTTATGTTGTTATCTTCAAAACCATTAGTGCTTCTTATCATCCACACATATACTTCCATCATACTTTCGCGCGTAATAAGTTGAATACTGTCTTTATCATTAGGGTCCAAAGCACTCTTTATTAACTTACTTGCATCATCAATAAAAAAATTCACATCGAGAGGGTCGGCAAAACTTTTAATGTTTTTATTTTCCTCCTTCTTATCTGCCTCTCCATCTTGTGGCACTTCTAAAATGTATGGTTCTTTTTCACCTTTTGTATAACTCGCTTTAAGACTTACTTTGCGAGCAACTGTGAAGTTTCTTTTATCTTTCCCGGTATGCATTACCAAATTAAAATCTTTGGTATCACTGTAAGTTACTTTGCTACTGCCATCAGCTTCCACTTTGCTTAATAGAGTAAGCATAGTTATGCAAAGAGCAATGGCTTTTATTTGTTTGAGTATAGTATTTTTCATAGCTTATTTATTAAGTGTTATAAATAATGTGTCACCCGCGCCACTACTATTAGTTGATTTAAGATTAAACTTTAAATAACTATTTGTAGCTTCAAAAAAATTCTGCTGAGAGTTCACTAATAACTCCATAACATAGTTATCATTGCTTCCATTCTTGATTCGTTTGCAATCAGAGCAAAAAGAAGGAGTATTCTCTACTAGTTTTCCTGTTATTAATTGTGTTTTGTTTTTGCTATCATTTAACCAAATACTGAAAATTCCATCGGCAGCCATAATTGCTTTACAGCTTCCCTTAGCCGTATCTTTATATTGAAAACTTTTATAATCTCCGCTTGCATAGTAGTGACCAAATTGAAAAGGAGTGCAACTTTTCAGGCTTGGATTAACCTTGGTAATAACAAACCCTATGTTATTATTTTCAAATAGGTTGGAAATATCATTTTCTGTTGAAGTGTCCAATTGTTGGCTCATCATCTTTACACTATCGGGATCGTAACTTTTACCTGTTTGAAACCATAAATAGGCTTCTATTTTATTTTTATTAATCGCTAGTGAATCATTTATTATTTCAACTTTTATGTTAGAAGTATCAATATTACTTGATTTACCAACCTGTACTAAGCATCTCAAATAATTATCACCACAAAGCATTGCATATAGTTTATACTCAATAGGGTTTGGCTTTATAGGTTTTAATTCATTGCTATTCTTATTGCACCCCAGCAAAAAGAGGAGGCAAAAAAATGGGAGTAGTTTTTTCATAATTACAGTTTTTTTTGATTAGTTATCGGAAGTTATGTGGTTATCTTTTTTTATCCATTTAGTTAATTCAATAGAGGTATTATTGCAAGGGGAATTGCTTATTTTAAGAAATTGCATTTTGAAATTATCGCCCAAAATATTTTTAAATCTATTCTCAACTCGTTCTACATCACCCTGTATATAATCTTTATTGCTGTTATATTTAAATGAGTTTATTAATAATACATTGTCCGTTATAAATTTCCCAATTAGGCAAAACCGTTTATCGCCTGCAAGGGCTATCTCAATTCTTTTGATAGTTGTATCTGTATCATATTTTAAAGATCCCCCATAAATGTGAAAAGCATAATTCTTAGAATCACCACTTAATCGATAATCCTTTTGACTATTGATATTGTAAATAAAGCCACAGATATTATCAATATACACGCTACTGGCAATAGGGTTTAAAAAATAAGGAGAGATTAAAAATACCTGATAAATAGGCCTATTGTTTTCGGCATTGGTTGCAACTTGATTATCAATTATGAGGTAGTATTCATCAAACATTTCATTGTTAAAATTATTGATTGTAGTAGAATCAATATACCGGAACGAAAAATCATTATCTGGAGTATTCAATGACTTTGTGTTTAAAGCAAAATGATAAATACCAGCAATATTGGGTGACTGGGCACTAAGAGTATTTATATTAACCTTCATTAGTAAGCAAAGCACACAGAAGTAAAATAGCTTTTTCATTTTAGCTGCGTTTTATTTGTCATTAATTTTATTGGCTGTATTCAAATAGGAATAACTTCCACTATAAGTAAAACTAGGTGCTACAACTTGCGGATGTGTTACCATTCCGCGTGTAGTGTGAATCCAGTTTTGTATATCCCAATTTGGATTGTCAAAATATCCGAATCCCAGTTCTACTCCATTTTTCCATTGAAAATTAAACGACCAACCGCTTCGGTTGTATCCAAACTGATTTATATCTCGATATAAATCTTTATTCAAACCAAAGGAGTTGGAAAGCTCAAATGCAAGCGGACTATAGCCTGTGAACTTATCGTAAGCAAATTGCATTCTGAAATCTTGGGCATAAATATCAAGTATGCCCCCACCTGTCCACCATCTATCCAACCCATCACCTGTTCTGAACCAGTGATAGGGAGTGCCGTCATTGTAATAAGCAATTTGAAACTTGTCGGCTTTAAAACCCACTTGGCCTACCCATTGATTTTTTCTATGATTATTAGCAATAAATGAACTGGAGTAATTTATGGCTGTATTATATTTATTGGTAATACTCGGGATTTGAAATTGTCCTACAATATAAAGTGGGGCATTTGCAATATCTTGTGGAGGGCGGGTGCTAAAAGGAAAACTGATAGTCATTCCATTTAGCCAATCGAGTTCGTATTTATAACGTTCTTTAGCAAATACAGAACTTCCAACACCACCTTGATATAAAGAAATGGAGTTTTGGTAAGTAATGGCAACTTTGTAACTGCCAAAAAAACCAACCTCTCTTTGCAATGCTCCTCCAACTGAAATTCTAATTGACTTTAAAGGTGCATGTGCCATTATAAATGTAACTTTTGATGTAAAACCAAAACTCGTTATTGCTTTTACAGTTACAGATAGTATAACAAGAAGCAAAATTGCTATAAGTTTGATTGCTTTCATTTTTTTATTTTAATAAAAGTTTAAGAGACGCTTTTAGTTTAGGATTATGGAGGTAATAAATAAAATAATGGTCAGGATTGTTGGTTAGGTCTAAAAGGTACAGTTGTTTTGACTTATTGATTTTTTGAAATATTAATGGAGTGTTTACTGTTGCTTCCCCTAAATAATCGCAACCAAGCGTGGTTGAACCAAATTTTGGGACCAGCTTATTGCGCAAGAATTTTTCTTTCAATAACATTAGGTCAATACTATTATAAGCTATGCAATAAGTATTATTATTGTTCTTATTCATATCAATAAAAGTGTTCCACCCTGGCATAGCGGCTGCAATAAATATATTAGTTAACCCGGCAATAGGAGTGTTATTGGAAGGCAATAAATCGCTATCACAAGCTAGATTGCGTTTATATAACTTGTCAATAAAGTCTATATCCAATGCATCAAAGTTGGGTTCATTTATTTTTTTATATCTTTCAAAAATTATTGCCTTATCGGCTTTTTCTCTTCTTCTTAAACTTAGTTTCGAAACCTGATTTATGGACAATTCAGCAGCTACATTGCATCCTAAGCTATGAGCTATTGTGTACATTTTATAAGTGTGAGGACTTGGAAGTGAACTTTCAAGTTTATTAATAATTTTCCTAAGCGTCAATCCTACTTTATAAGTTGTATAAGCCTTGTTACTAAATTCAAAACCCATTCTTTTGGGGTTTTCATTTGGCTTATTTATTTTTTTCATTCCACCGGCATCCCAAACAACTCTTACAATTAAGTAATTACTTGTGGCATCAACAGAGTTAATTGTTTTGGCAACTTCATCACCAAAATACCAATCTAATTCACCCGGAACATTAAAACCATGAATCTGAAAAACGATTTTAGTATTACTTTTTACCTTACTCGCAATATAGGCTACAACTTTAATTAGTATTGCTGTATCGGGATTATTAGTAATTCCTTTTTCACGAAAATCTTTTTTATCCTTTCTTGATTGTAAAAACCATTTCTCATTGGGATACAAAACACCATTGCGATTAAAAAACAAACTAACAAATTCTACATTAGTAACATTAGGTAGTGGTCGGTTAAGTAAAAAGCTATCCGATAAATAATTTATCGGACTATTAGGAACATAAAATGAGGGGGCATAAAGAAATGAATAATCATTATGCTTGCGGTTAAACTTTTTGCTCACATTCCCGTGCTCATTTTTAAAGTAGTATTCGTACTTAATAGATGGCTGGCAAAATGCAATTGAGGTAAAAAAAATAATAAATAAAATTGAGGCTGTTTTTTTCAATATTTAATTTTTTAGTAAATAATTAATTGAAGCAAATGCGATAATAGAAATACTAGTTGCCTTTAAGACAATAAAATTTAATATCGAACAAAAAAATATATGAAAGTAAGCGTGTATCATGTCTGGTTGTTTGTGGGAACATTTCCAGCCTTACATTGCTTCAAGTAGATTAAAATTTGAAGCATCAATCTCTGCGCAATCGTAAAAATTAAATTTCATTAAACCAAATTAAATATTATTAATCGGCTTTAAGTTGCTGATAGTCGGCAAAATAAAAATGATTAACGAGTTTAATTAAAACATGCCAAATTCAGTTTTTACTAAGAAAATCTTTTTATAATAAAATAATAAGCAATTTATTAATAAGATACTTTTTAAAGAATTGCCAATGAATTCAATGTTAGAAAATCCAAAGAAGAAAATCATAACAACTTCTTAAAAAGCTACAAAAGCACAAAGCGCTCTTTGATCAGGGTATCCGTTTTTTTGCTTTTTAGGGTTTGGCCGTCATAGTAAATTTGGGATAGGATGGTATATTTTAAATCACTCCGAATTTCTATCGTATGAAGCTCAAAGTTTAGTTTTTCGAAGGTAAATTTCTCCACATCTAATTTGTAGGATGCAATGGTGCCGATTTCTTTTTCTATAATGCTTAAGGTTTGATTTTGTCTCCCTTCGATTAAGCAATGACTTGTATTGTAAATGGGAAATAGCACATTTTCATGCTTCAAATCTTGCATAAAAATCTTTCTTTTTTGGCGGCTGTTCACTTTTTCTTCTATGCTGCTTTGGTAACTATCTAGTAATCCATGAATCTTTGTTTGATTTCCCAGGTCCGGCCAGGATTTATGCTGCTTTGAATTTAGCTCATTAAAAAATGCCTCATCAAAAAGTGCTTCCTGAAGTGGTGATTTTAAAGCATCAGCAGCTAATTTGAATTGCGACAGAACATCCTCATCAAATTTTCCTTGCACAAGGTGGCAGCCAATACCGAAGAGTTTAATATTTACTGTATCCATTGTTGTTGGTGTGCTTTTATTTCAATTGGAAAGGAGTATAAAGGTAGAGAATGTTAGGGCAGAAGTTCGCTTTTTAATTACCGATAACGGTTTGCCTTCAAAGAACTAAAATTATGTTTAAGTAAAATTTTGTCAATACAAAGGAATCTTAAAAGTATGTTTTTACTAACGGGTATAATTTTATTTAAAAATTTTAATAAGGAGGAAAATTATTATTGCAGCACCTAATATAGTTAATTGGAATACAACCGGCATTGAAATGAAAGAATGAAATTAATTGCAAATACAAAAAGTAAAATTACATTTGTCTAAGATTATAACATTTTTATGTGTAATTCATATTATTTGGTCGTATAAACGTGCCTTGAATGGAATAGAAAACTCATAAAGGACATGATAAATTATAGAGCATTGTAGTATACATTAAATACCATTAAAACTAAGATTATTAAAATCGATTTAATCCCCAACCAACATGAAAAAATTTTACGCCCTTTTTAGTTCTTTACTATTTTTCATAACCATGGCTTTTGCTCAAATTCCTAGTTATGTTCCTTCAAATGGACTCGTGGGTTGGTGGCCCTTTAATGGAAATGCTAATGATGAGAGTGGAAATGGGAATAATGGAACTTCAAATGGAGCTAGCCTCACAGTAGATAGGTTTGGAATTTCTAACAGTGCTTATAGCTTTAATGGAACAAGCGATTATATAAGCCTTATAAATGCACCCATTACAGGTACTGGTGATTGGACAATTACATTTTGGTATAAGTCAACAACACAAGCAGTGCAACATATTTTGGCTTTTGGCGATGAAAACAATTTTCGAGATTGTATTCAAATTTTTATTGGTTCGGATAATAAACTGCACTTTGACTTAGAAGCGGTTTCAGGACCTAAAACTATTAATACAGTAACAGATGGAAGTTGGCATTTTGGAACTGTAATTGTTAAAGCCGGAAATGGTTATATCTACGATAATAGTAATGTAAGTGATTCAATAAACGGAATGAATCCCAATATCACAAATGCTGTTTCAAAATTTATCGGTAAAGGAAGGCTGGCTATTGGTAACGCTGCTTCCTTTAACGGAAAAATTGATGATATCGGAATTTGGAACCGAGTTTTGACTCAACAGGAAATTAACAGTGTTACTAATAGTTCAACTCAGAATTGTTATGCTATTTATGATGGCTTTGATAATAACATTGGAGGGTGGGCTTATAAAGAATATGTAATTCCTAATGGTTACAAGATAGATTCAGTTTATATGGGAGCAACAAGGGCTGGATATCCAGTTTCTTCGATGGATTACATTTTTCGATACAACCCTGGTACAAATGTTATTAATCTGAGTACATCCATTGAACCATTTTCTTATCCATTAATTAATACATCAATGTACGATACCTGGTTCAACCTTACATCATTTAATTATACTTCAAAAGGTGTTGTGAGGGTTTTTTTACCCGTAAATTCAGGAGCAACATGGAATAATTTATGTTTTGCAATATCTCCATTTTTATTTGATACCTGCCATGTTACGGAATATGACACAATTACAACAAATATTACTGTATACGACACAATAACAACAAATATTGCGGTATACGATACAATAAAAGTATATGAGCCTGTTTCAGTTCCTACTTATGGATTAGTCGGTTGGTGGCCTTTCAGCGGAAATGCAAATGATTTAAGTGGAAATGGAAATAACGGAATTGTAAGAGGAGCTTCACTTAGCACAGACAGGTTTGGCCAACCAAATTCTGCATACCAGTTTTCAGGAAAGGATAGCAACCTGGTAAGCTATATTATTGCGAATCATAATAACCTTCCTTCCGGCAATAGCCCAAGGACTGTATCTCTATGGTTAACGCATAACACTTACCCTGTGTCAGGAGGTTCAGGTAATGATGGTCACCCGATATTGGGATATGGTTCTCCTCTGACAAATTCAGCTATTGAAATATTATATGGTCATACTAACTCTAATTCTGATTTTATTAGATTTTCTGGGTTTAACAGTGATTTTGACGTGCCTGTTACTTATAACCTGCAAGATTGGTATAATATTGTAGCTGTTTATGACGGAACCAATGCGTCAATATTTATTAATAATGTACTGATTGGAACAAGTGCTTTTCCAGGATGGAACACCTTGCTTGACTCCATTGTGTTTGGTTCACAAACACCCCGCTCACGTTTTCACAACGGAAAAATTGATGACATTCTTATTTACAATCGTGCATTCAATCCTGCTGGAGTGGATTCACTTTTCCATGCTAATATTTGCCGTCAAACGATTACTGTTACTGATACATTATTAATAAATTTCCCATTAACCGCTTTCAACCCGGTTGCATTTCAACATACAATAAAAGTTTATCCTAACCCTTCAAAAGACCGTATAACTATTGATTGCGGAAACTTCTTCTCTTTAGCCGGATATACAATTAAAATTACAAATTCACTTGGGCAAACAATGTTTACGAACCCAATAAACCAGGCGCAATTTGATATTGATCTGACAGGCTGGACCGGACTTGGAATTTACTTTGTGCATATAATTGATCCGCAGCTTAACACTGTTGAGATTAGGAAGATTGTTCTGAATTAATTTGATAGCTAATTTTAATAGGCCGCAAACATTTTATATATAGTGTTTGCGGCCTATTGGATATTTCACTCAAACTGACCCCAGCATTTCACTTTAAACTGACCCCTCTATTTGGGTTGCCATTTTTAGTTTAATTGTAATCTGTTTTTCATTCATCGGCTAAGTTAGTTTTTTAAGTTTTCCCAATCAATTTCTACATCACCTTTTGTATGTCTTTTCTTTCTTAAAGACTCACCTTTCATCTCAATACGATGTGCATCATGAACGATTCTATCTAAGATTGCATCAGCGATTGTTTGTTCACCAATAACCTCGTGCCATTTGCTTACCGGTACCTGTGAGGTAATAATAGTGGATGCTTTTCCATGACGATCTTCGATAATTTCCATTAATGCTGAACGGCTTTGTGCATCCAAAGGTTGTATTCCAAAATCATCAATCAAAAGTATGTGTTGTCTTTCTATCTTGGCTAATTCCTTCAGATAGGTGCCATCAGCTTTAGCGATTTTCATACGACCAAAAAGTTTTGTGCTGTGCTGGTAAAGCACGCGATAACCCAGTGCGCAAGCCCGGTGGCCAAGTGCGGAGGCAATAAAACTTTTACCTATTCCCGTGCTTCCGGTGATGATGATATTTTCTTTTCGCTTTATAAATTCGCAATCTGCTAAACGCTGAACTTGATTTTTATCCACTCGATTGTCATCGTAATTAATTTGTTCAATACTTGCCTTGTAGCGGAACTTAGCCGCGTGAACAGAGCGGTCTAGCTTTCGATTGTAGCGTTCATCCCACTCTGAGTCTACCAAGTGAGCAATCATTTCATCGGGAGTAAACTTTTCATTCTTGCCCGATTCAAGCGTTAGGTGGAAGGCTTTTGCCATTCCAAGAAGCTTCATTTGCTTCATTTTTGTTAAGATTTCTGTCATTTTATGTTTGTTTTAGTTATTGATAATAGGCTCCACCACGGATGTTGTCGTGCGTTGGCATGTTCGAGGGATCTGATTCTTCTTCGTATCTGTCCAGATTTTTTTTCAAGATGTCTTCAATGATTTTGTAGTTGTAATAACCAATCTCATGTGCTCGCTTGCAAGCATTAATCAACCTTCTGTTGCCTACACGTTTGGCCATGGATAATATACCCATACAAGCTTTGTAGGATTGTTCAGGATGTTGTTTTTTTTCAAGCACCTGAGTAATGTAATGTTCCACAATGGGATCAATGGATTTAGCTTTCCCAATAAAAAATGCGGGACTCCATTCTGTAACATAGCGATGCTGCGAAGGCATGTGTGCAGGATTGGTGTCATAGTTATGCGGACTTCTGGTGCGCTTATGTGAAGCTACAAGCTCATACTTTAAGTAAATTTTTACCTCGGTTCGAGAGTAGTGTAAACTCAGTTTTTTACCAATCAACTCATAAGGTACACTGTAATAATGCTGGTCTTCGTTAAGATAAATATGACCGTTCTTCAACACTGTTACTTGTTTTATTTTTCTCATTTCATAGTAGGTATCCGGCAAGGCTTGAAGCGAGGATAATTCTTGCATCCATTGGTCTGTTCTGGAGCATGATTTTCCTGTTAAAGGCGCATCATTAAGCAAAGTAAGTTGTATCCATATTTGCTCATTGAGTTCCTTTAAAGGAACAATTTGATTTTCCGGAAGATGTGTGTAAATCTTCTGATAGGTCAGTTTTACCATGTTCTCAACATGTGCTTTATCTTGCGGTTTACGTGAACGTGCCGGAAGAACACTTGCTCCATAATGCTCTGCAAAGGCGTTAAAGTTTTCGTTTACCTGCGGCTCGTATCTGCTCGCTTTTATTACGGCCGACTTTAAATTATCCGGTACAATTGCTAGTGGAACTCCTTTAAAATAGCGGATTGCATTTTCACAAGCGGCTATAAAATCTTCCACCGTTTGGCTGGGCATGGCTTCTACATAAGCATATTGGCTCCACCCTAAAATTGCTATAAACACTTGAGCGTTCTTTAATTCTCCTGTATCTATATCAACGTAAGGTAGCGTCGTTCCAGCATAATCTACATACATTTTATCGCCAACTTTATGCTCAATGTGCATCGTGGGATTTACTTTTTTTACGCCACAGGTTATAATAAAAGTAAAAGGATGTTTCACCAAAAGCATCTGTGTGTTTCGCCTTGTATTGCTGATATTGCTGCGATACAGTCATTCCTGGTCGACGCATTGGTCCTGCCATGGTAGGAAAAATTCATACAGGTGGCGCATACGATCGCTCGCTGGTGCGCTTTGAGGTGGATGAAAAAGTTTGTTCAGTTCAAAATCACTTAACTTAAACAACTCTTCTTTGGTTGTCTTTAATGCATGAAACTGACGGATATAAAGCTTCACAGTGTTCTTGGACATGCCAAGTCGCTCTCCGATTTTTTTCTTTCCCATTTGCTGAGAATAGAGCTTGATGATTTGACGTACATTACTCATAGTTATTGTTTTATTCGCCATGATTTATTAGGTTTACTGAACCGTAAAATTTACGATTCAGAACCAAAAAAATCTGCTTGATAAAACAGTACAATCAAACTCAAAATGGTGGGGTCAATTTCGACCGAAATAGTGGGGTCAGTTTGCTCCGGTCTTATGGGGTCAATTTAAACCGGTCAACTGGGGTCTGTTTAAGCGGAATTTCCATGCTATTTCAAAATATCCTAAATTTGGTTTAATAAAAAAAACGCAACAATTCATTTTTATGACCGATTTGGTTTTTTTAAATGCACTTAGATCAAAACTAAAGGGCGGAAACATTCGGTCAATTCATTTAAATGCACTTCCCGGAAGATTTGCTACAAGACTCGATTTATCAAACTTAAATTACATCAAACCTGATTTTGCTGAAAATTTTTTAGAACAACTATTTATTATTTCTAGTTTTGAGTTTAAAATTTCCTTTGATAGTATAGACCTTAATAATATTCAGATTGAGGAACAAAAAAAACTTGGTTTACTTTCTAAACGATTAAATTCTCTCCATATTGAAAATGAAGATAATTATAAAGAGCATGGAATAAAAACATTCGGATTTGGATTTCCTATTTTAATTAAACCTTCCAAACAAGACCCGACAAAAATTATTAAGGCTCCTATATTTATTTGGCAATTAGAAATTGTAAAAGCTTCTAATAAGGTTAACACATGGTCAATTTTACGAAATAAATTCAGAAATGAAGCCGGAAGAATGGTAGATGAGGAAATTCATTCTGTTGGATTAAATGAAGTTTTGCTATCTTTTATTAAAACGGATGAAAATATTTTTATTCCTCAAATTAATGAAGAGCTTTTAGAAGATGCAATTATAGATAGAGATGAATTGATTGCAGAATGTATTAAAGTATTAAAGGCCTTAAACTCTAATGTTTCCAACAATTTAGCTGAAGATTTAACTTCTAAAATTGGCATGCCTTTAATTAATATTCCTGAATCAAGTGCTTTAGAAGCAATCTCAAGTAATCAGGCTTGGATATACTTTGGAGGAGTTTTCGGCTTATTTCGTACTCAAAAGGAGAGTATTATTAATGATATTGATGTACTCATTGATAGATATGATGAATTTAAATTCGAGAATTTAGTAGTAGAAAAATTTACCGGTACTTCATTAAGTGCTATTGAAACCGACCCAAGCCAACAAGAAATTTTGTCAACTCTTGGTATTGAGCCAAAAAAAATAATTCAAGGACCACCTGGAACTGGAAAAAGTCAATCATTAACTGCACTAATTACTAATGCTCTAGCAAATAAATTAAAATGCTTAGTTGTATGTGAAAAGAAAACAGCCCTCGAGGTAATAAAAAGAAATTTGCACAAAGAGGACAATAAACTGGGAGAATTGGCCGCTTTGATAGAAGATATTAATAAAGATAGGGACGGGATTGTAAATTCAGTAAGAGATAGACTTAATTATTTATCATATTCAACTAGATTTAACCCTATTTCTTATACTTCAGTTCGTGACATTGCGGAAACAAAAGTTGCTGAATGGAACAATAATCATAAACAGCTAGAAAAAAATCTTTATCGTGGAAAATATTGGACAGAACTAGTTGGAGATTTTTTATCTAAACAGAAACGGGCTGATTATTCTTTATTGAAAATGAAATTGGACCACAAACAGTTCAAATTTGATGAAGATGAAAATGAACTCACTGATATTGTTGAGATTCTAACATCTGCTAATGAACTTTACAATAGTATTGGCAAATTAAATCATCCACTTGAGATTTTAAATGATGAGTTATTCAATTCAGCAAACATCATTGCGATTCAACAAAATCTTTTAGAAGTAGCTAAAAATGTATTATCAAGGATAACTTTAGCTAAAATAGAGCTTTCAGAACAGTTGCAAGTTTATGCGAGTTGGGTGGATAGCCACTTTTTTGAATACTATAACGAGTTAAAAAAAGAGAGTAATAAATACCTAAGTTTTATTGATGCAAATTATAAAGAATTTGGCGAGGCATTCTATAAAAATGATCCATTAACTAATTTTAAAATTAGTGTCTTAAGCAAGATATCTAATTCGTATAAGAGCCTTCAACAAAACAAATCCGAAATTACAACTAGAATTAACGAAATTATAGGATTGCATAATTCATTAAACTATTTTGAACATACTTTTATTGATACTGGTGAAATAAAAAACAATAGATTATATATTGAAAATATTAATAAGCTATTAGTTAGTGCCGATAATTGGTTTAACGAAAATGAAAAGACTAGATCGAAATATAAAGATGAATTTTCATCAAGTTATTTCCATCCACTTTTCCAGATTTTTCTCAAATAGCTAGGATTGAAGAAAAATTCAATGAAATAATAAGTCTAATACCTGATAAACTTCTTACACGGGTAAGCCCAGAATTAAGAAATCATAGCACAAAAATTAGTGAAGCTGAATTGCTATTTTCAGAAATGCTGATAATTATTGATAATTTAAGTGACTTTCGCCAATTTTTTTCATGGAGAAAATTTCGCAACCAACTTACTAAGAAACAATGGGATGTAGTTCTTGCCTTAATTGAAAGTAATTGCACTGATTGGATTCAAGCATTTGAGAGCTGGTATTACTACTGGTTACTAGCAAACGCAGAGAGTAAACTTGAATCCTTGCCTAAAAGTGAAGATAAAATTAATGAAATAAATAGTTACAAGAAACAATTAAAAAGCACTCAGATATATAGTATTATCTATGATTGGTCAAATAGACAAAAAGTATCTGTTCAAAATTCTTTAAGTAACGGAATTAGTCCGGCAAGCCTTTTTAATAAAAGGGGTGGTCGGGGTGAAAGAAGAAACTCACTTCGTAAAATTATAATTTCCGATTTTCAATTATTTACTGATTTTTTTCCTGTTGTAATGGTAAGCCCATCGGTCTGTAGTTCGATTCTACCATTAAATGAAGGAATTTTTGATGTTGTAATTTTTGATGAGGCCAGTCAATTGAGGTTAGAAGATACATTTCCAGCATTGGTTCGAGGAAAAATTAAAGTTATTTCTGGCGATAGTCAACAAATGCCTCCATCCAATCATTTTCAAGGAGGAGTTTCTCTTATTGCACCATTGGAGGAGGAAGTAGACGAAGATTTAATACCGGAAAATAGAAATTTAAACCAACGTAATATTAATAATTCACTTGACCTTGCCGATAGTGAATCACTTTTAGTTTATGCCGAAAATTGCAGTTATAAGCAATCATATTTAAAAGTCCATTATCGTTCTCATCATCCCGATTTAATTGAATTTTCTAACCATGCTTTTTATGGAAAACGATTAATTCCAATGCCTGCCAAAATTGATTATACACCAATCCAATTTATTGAGGTAAATGGTGTATATGAAGACCAAGTAAACCGAGATGAAGCTAGGCAAGTAGTGGATATTTTATTACACCATATAAAGCCATTCAAAAATGGAAAATATCCTTCTGTTGGCGTTGCTACTTTCAATATTTACCAAAGAAATTTGATTTTGGAGGAAATTACGAAGGTTAGGCAGTTAAAGCCCGAATACGATAGAAAAATTGCCGATTTAGGATCAGATTTGTTTGTAAAAAATTTAGAGAATATACAAGGTGATGAACGCGACGTTGTTATTATTTCCACAACATTTGGTAAAAAAAGTGATGGCTCATTTCGCCAGCTATTTGGCCCAATTGTGCAGCGGAATGGATACAAACTTCTCAATGTGATTATTACGCGAGCTAAATATAAAATATATGTTTGTACATCAATCCCAAAGGATAATTATAATTTATACTCTTCTCTTCTTAAGGAAATGCAAAATAACGGTAGAGCCATTTTCTATTCTTATTTAGCATATGCAAAGGCTGTTAGTGAAAACAATAAAGAAACAAAAGAATCAATTTTGAATCAGCTCTATGAAAATTGCGAATCTAAATCTTATGAATTGGATCATAGTGTCATGGGGTCAGAATCACCTTTTGAAGATGAAGTATATTATAGACTAGCTGAAAAAATTGGTCAAAATCGATTGCAACAACAATTTAAAATTGGTGGTTTTAGAATTGATTTAATTGTTAAATCAAAAATTACAGGAAAACCTGTAATCGCAATAGAATGTGATGGTGCGAAGTATCATAGTAGCAATGAAGCATACGCATGGGATATGTTTAGACAAGCTCGACTTGAAGAACAAGGGTTTACATTTTATAGGATATGGTCAACAAATTGGTGGTATTCGGCAGAAAAGGAAATAAAGAATTTAATGGAGTTTATCTCAAAATTTGATACCGATGAAAAAATTGATTTAAGCGAAACAATTGATGAGTCTTTAAAAATGGAACCAATTGTTCCAATTACCTTGCGCCCGGAGGAAAAAAGGAAGGTGGATATTAATTCAATTGTTACAGTCAAAAACCCAGAAGGTAATTTAATAAAGGTTAAATTCAGTCGCACGCAGTCCAATCAAAATATAAAGCCTGATAATAACGGTCTAATTACTGTTTACGAAAAATCTCCAATAGCCTTAGCAATCATGAATCGAACCGAAGGAGAAGCTTGTCAATTAGGAATGTTAGAGCTTTATTATGAAATTATGAAAGTAGAATAAAATATTTAGTTTTTCTCGACCTTATAAACTTTAAAAAAGGAATCTCCTTCAATTGTTAAGAAATAAATGCCTGAAGGATAATTTGTCAAATCAATTTTGGTATTCAAATAAGAAGTCTGAGAATATACTTTCTGTTGATAAATATATTCGCCAAGGATAGATTTTAAAATAACTAAATATTTTGAGTTTAGATTAATTTGCATATCGATATTTATTTTATCAATTGTAGGATTTGGAAAAACCTCAATCTTTGGTAATTCAGATAGATTAGTTTTTCCGTTGCCAGTAATATTAATGGAAATACAATTTGAAGTGTCAATAACGCAACCTGCCTGATTTACTATTACTGAAAAATTACCATTATTGGTAATGTAAAATTTATTTGATGATTGAATTGGGTATACTACATTGCTATCACAATTCATGAATTGAAAAAGGGTTAAAGAATCATAGATATTATTTACTTTTAAGAATGGCAAGCCGCTAATGGAATCGGTATACGGAGATAATGAAATGGGAAGATTATTGGTTAAAAGTTCAGATTGAAAATGAATTTCAGCACCAGCAACTCTCTGAAAATACTCGATTACAAGATTGGTTTTTCCATTTAGACAAATACCATTCGGGAAATTTGAATTTGTGTTCATTTCCACGTATGTATGTTCTGTGAACATGTCAATTAACCATGTATTGCCGCCATCGATACTTAACCGAGCTCCATCATCAGCACCTAATGTAAAGCGATATAATCCAATCGGGAAATTTTCAACTCTATAAAGCCGAACGCTACAAATTGAAGAATAACCTTCCAAGCATTGAAAACTAGTTCCATCAATCATTGGGCCCACAGGACCAGGAATCAATCCATTTCCATTAGGCCCGAAAAATTTAAAATCAAAGCTCAAGGAATTTTTTTGAAAATAACCCTTGTAATTGGTCGATGAAAAAAAATCCTGTTGGGCAACTAATGCGGTTGTAATTAAAGGAGCTGAAGTAGTTGGTGTCCATAAATATGTGTGTCCTAGCCATTGATTATTTCCATGAGTCGTGTCGGAAATTGAATTTAAGGAAACATATTTTGGTGAAATTGTTATACCGTTGCACCCCACCGGAAGACTTAATGAATTGCTTGTAGTAAATGGAGCAGTCGATGCTCTAAATTTAATAGTATAGTTTTTTCCAAAAATTTGCGAAATAGGAAATTGGATTTCGAAGTAAATATCTGTAACATCTGTTGAAAATGTAAAAGGTCCATTTATCCATGGACCATTTGCACCAATTAAACTATATCGAGTGCTATTTATATATGTAACACCACTAGTGAATGAACCATTTCCATTTGATAATAGAGCTTGTACAACAGTTCCTGCAGCAAGCCCTTGAATATGAAATATTTTAAATACCTGAAAGTCTCCTGCACAAACATGCAGGCATCCAAAAGGAACGGGTTCACCAATATCAATGAATGCTGCTTTCGATTTTGAGTGAATTGAGATAAAAAGTACAACTAGAATGATGGCATTTCTCATTTTGCATATTTTTTTTAAATGTCGATTAATTCTGAATAATTAAATAAATAAAATTTAACTCAATTTTTCTCAACCTTATAAACTCTTAAAAAGGAATCACTTTCAATTGTGAGGAAATAAATCCCAGCTGAGTAATTAGCCATTTCAATTTGACTTTGGAGATTACCTTTGTCAGCAGCTTGTTCTTCTTTGAATAGTTCTTGACCAACCAGATTTTTTAACGAAAGTTTGATACTTGTATTTTCAATATTTGAAACTAAAATGTTAAGCTTGTTAGTGACAGGATTTGGAAATAGCTGAATAACTATATTATCATTTGTCTTGGGTATCATTCCAGTAATCAAATAGCAGCCGGATGTATCCGAGCAACCTCCCTTAGTTATGATAACAGAATAATTACCAGCTGCGGTTGAGCTGAAACTTTGATTAGTTGAACCAGCAATTGGCATAAATGAAGAGTTACAATCAAGCCATTGATAAATTGCTCCTGCTTGCAAAGACGATAGGGTTGAGCCAATTTGATTTATTGTCAAATTTAATGTGTCAATTGTTAAGTTAAGATTTATAGTACTATCGCAACCATTGGAATTTATAAGACTTTGCATAAAATTCCCTGAAGTGTAATAGATAATTCCATTTAAGGTATATCGTTCGCAAGATGTGATATTTATTTGACTTGAAGAGGGAGAATTAACAGTTAAATTAATTGTTAACGTGCTATCGCACCCAGCAGCATTTGTAAGAGTCTGTGTGTAAATTCCGCTTGCATTGTAGGAATTACCATTTAATAAATAACTATTACAAACAGTGGGACTGATTGAATTTGAATTTGCTAAAATGGTCAAGTTGATATTTATTGTACTATCACAGCCAGATGTATTAGTAAGGTTTTGACTAAAATTTCCGGCCATTGTATAAATAATTCCATTTAATTTAAAAGTATCACAAACAATTGGAGAAATAGAGCTTATGCTTGGTTCATTTATGGTAAGGTTTAGTGTTATAGTGCTATCGCAACCAAGCGCATTCGTTAGGTTTTGAAAATATGTTCCGGATGTAAAATAATTTTGCCCATTTAATGAAAAACTTGAACAGGCAATTTGGTTTAAAAAAGAAAAGCTTGGCTGTTGCAATGTTACATGAACAGTGTTTGAAGTAGCATTTCCAATGCAGCCCCCCGGATTAGTAACGATTACTGAATAATCTCCTGATTGATTAACATTGATACTTTGACCTGTCAAACCATTACTCCACAAGTAGCCGCTTCCAGAGCTTGCAGTTAAGGTGCTTTGACTTCCTTGACAAAATGAAACGCTGCCATTAGGAGAAATGGTAGCAACTGGGAAGCTATTAACATTTATAGTTATAATGTTTGAATTAGCTGTTGTTGAATTAGCGCAAATTGCATTCGAAGTAAGCACAATATTCACTTGGTCATTATTAGCAAGATTAGATAAAGTTAGATTACTTGAATTTGAACCAATTGGGCTATTATTTAAATACCATTGAAAAATAGGTGCATTTCCAGAATCGGTCGCAATAGCAGTAAAATTAACAGATGCGCCTTGGCAAATATTTGTATTGCTCGCTATTACTGAAACCGCAGGCGTAACACTTGGAGTTAATGTTACATTGGTATTTGCGCTTGTTGCACTGCAAATTCCCGCGTTTGTAATTGTAACATGATAGTTTCCGGATTGGGTTATATTAATTGTTTGTGTCGTTGCACCATTGCTCCACAAATAAGTATCGCCAGTGTTCGCAGATAATACTAATGGACTTCCTTCACAAGTTGATAAACTTCCATTAGGGCTAATTGAAGCAATAGGAATTGCGTGAACCGTCAATGGAATACTGTTAGAAGTGGCGGCTGGGGTTGAAGAACAAAATGCACTTGATGTAACTACCACTTTTACATAATCATTATTTGAAGGGTTGGCTAGATTATATGTTGAAGTATTTGTGGACACAGGTGCATTGTTCAAATACCATTGATAAATCGGATTATTACCTGCATTAAAGGAGCTAGCTGTAAATTGTACACTTGTGCCAGCACAAATATTTGTATTACTAGCAATAAGGCCAACTGATGGGGTTTGATTAAGTGAAAAAACAAGGCTTAAAGCGGTCGAAACTCCAGTGCAGCCTTGAACATTTGTAACTGAAACGGTATAGTTACCATTGGTTGTCGCATTGTAAGTTGGGTTTGTTTCATTAGCTATTGTTATACCGTTTTTATTCCAAACATAGCTATAACCAATTCCATTGTAATTTGAAGATAATGTATTTGATTGTCCAGCACAAGCAGTGTCATTTAAAGAGGTGTTTATAATTGGCGTCAGATTAGCTGCCACAATAATGTAATCAGTTTCAGTTTTAGTATCAGATAAATTGTTTCCGGTAGCAATTAAGGTTACAGTAAATGTTCCGGATGTTGTGTATGCATGAACAGGATTTATTGCAGTACTTGTTGCGCTACCATCACCAAAATTCCAAAGGTAGCTTGTTGCGTTTTGGCTTAGATTCGTAAACTGAATACTATTGTTTATACAAACGCTCGAATCATTCACGGAAAATCCAGCAATTGGACTTGCAACTTTATTAATGGTATCAGTTAAAACAACACTCCATAGTTCACCAATATCTTTGAATTGAACATGTATTTTATGAACTCCAAAAGAGAGATTGCTTGTATTTAAATTTGCGGTTAAATTCAATAATTGGGTTGATGGCGCAACAGGAATTGAAATCATTGCGTTAGTGTTACTGTCAAACCAATACCTGTATTCAACTATTTGATTTGGAGTGATGAAATTATTTCCAACTTTAATGAAGGAAGCACTTATAACGGAACTATATAAATCGCTACTTTCTTTAAATCGCAAGTTCACTGTATGAATCCCCATCGTTAAACCTGATGAATTAAGACTACTCATTAAGATTAAATCCGTTTGCCCGCTTATTGAATTTAGTTGTGCATTCGCGTAATCTGAATCGAACCAATATTCATATTCGGTAAGTGTGTTAGGAATATCAATATCATTACCTAATTTAACAAATGGAGCTGATGCTACTATACTATATAATCCATTACTCTGTTTAAATCTGTAATTTAAAGTATGAACCCCCATATTTAATCCGGATGAATTAAAATTGCTTATAAGATTAATAGCTGAAGAATTAGCAAATGAATTTGATTGAAGAGCTCCATAATCATTGTCAAACCAGTATTCGTATGTTGTTAACTGAATAGTATCGGATGAAGGAACCTGAGGATAAGCCATAAAACTTTGCGAGAAAACTTCACTAAAGTAACCAGCATCATCCTTTGTTCTAAAATGCAAAGTATGAATACCATTGCTTGCTGTTGGTAATCCAAGGGGAGAATTTATGTTCAGAAGGGCAATTGGACTAATCGTATTTTGAATCTTATTTGCAACATCATCATCTAACCAATATTCATAATAACTTATTTTGCGAATGTTAGATGCCGGAGGAGTTGGGTGTTGAACAAAAGTTTGAGTCTGCACCACACTCCATTTTTCACTAGCATCTTTAAAGCGAATATTTAAACTATGAACACCACCTGAAAGGCTTCCTGAATTAACTGTTGGAGAAAAGTTATAATTGATTTTAGGAATAATTGTTGAGTAAACCTTGCTTGCGTAATCACTATCAAACCAATATTCATATGCAACAATAGGTTGGATAATATTTATTGTTGGAATGTATGAAGTGTAATTTACGCTCCAACCGGCTGCATTAATACTAGTATCTGAAATAAACTCAATAAGCATTGCGCCTCCTGTTGAAGTAAGAAATGGAGGAATGGTTGTACCTGAAAAAGAACCAATTAATGCGGCATTATTATCAATTCCGTCATAAATATTTACAAAGTCTTTATTCGGTTGAGTATTAAAAGCAGAAAAATTTAATGTTATGGCATAAGCACCAACTGGATTTATTAGCCAAGAACAATTTGCATTATTTCCATAATTTAAATTTCCACTTCCATCTGAAAAGCTACCAGAAGACGCTGATAAATTTGTTATACCATTACAATAAGAAGCAGCAATTGTTGCGGTGTAATTTGCAGTCCAGCCGGCAGCATTAGTAATTCCATTTGTTATAAACCTTACCAAAACTGTACCTCCTGTTATGTTTATTGATGATGGAAGCGTGTTGCCAGAATAGCTTGCAACTAATGGTGATGAGGTTGTACCTCCTTTGTAAATTTTAATAGTATCTCCGGAATTACCTAAATCGAACTCAGTAAAACTTAAAGTAATACTTGTAGCGCCACTAGGTTGTATCTTCCATTTGCAATCAGAATTGCTACTATAATCATTGTTTCCGCTACCATCATTAAATGAACCTGATGATGAATTTAGCACCGTTGTACCCGAACAAAATGAAGTTAAAGCAGGTGTATATGTTACCTTAAATCCGTATGGAAAATATCTTGAATTATTAGTTGGGAATGCTGAAAGAACTATAAAATAATTATCAGCGGAAAGGGCAGGTGTATTCACATTTACAAAGCTTTTGCCATTGCTTGAAGTGCTATATACTGAAAGGAGTGAAGAATTAAAAACGTTAACATAGAATTGTGTTAATGGAATATTAAAAAGCTGAATATTCAAGTTTCCATGTGAAGGCACATTAATTTTATAATTATCAATATCTTTAAGGGAGCTGCTAACGCTTTGGTAACTAATAATTCCATAATTAAGTTGCCCAGAATTAATTTTGTAAGCATGATTATTCGCATTATCATTTGGTTCATCGATTCCTTGGATTATTTGTGCGAATTGTTTGGTCAATTCAATATGCCAAGGGTCCCAAGGTGGCCATGAGTTTCTTGGCTCTGGTAACATAAAGATTTCAGCATTAATAGGAAGTTGATTAGTAATATTTGCACTATTCTCTGAAACGACTCCATCACCATTAATGGGAGTTGGATCACCAGTTCCAATCAAACAAGAATAAGAAATATCATTAGGTATTGACTTATTATTAATACCTGTAATCAATTCGCCAATAGTGTCATTACAATTTACATCAACATTAACAAAATTGTTAAATAATTGGTCGTTCATAAAGGCTTGGTCTTCAAATCCACCGAAGAGAAAAGCACCATTATTAATTGAATAATAATAACTTGTTCTTAAGTCTCTTATTGCTTCTGAACCCAAATCATAACCAACTCCAAAAATATTTGGAATATCAATAAATGAAATATTAGTTCCTCCGTGAGGTGTCCCGATGGAACAAAGCTTCACAACATGCTTTTTACCATCACTTGCTTGAAAAAGATTTGAGTTTTGTAAGTATTCTCTAGCAGCAAGTCCTCCCATACTATGACAAACAAGAATTACTTTATCTCTTCCTGTTTTTTGAAGCACATGACTAATTGCGTCTTGCACAGCTCTACCTTGCTTTGCAATCGCTGCTTGGTTGCTTTCATAACTGTTATTATATGGTCCTGTTCCGCTTGGATTAACAGCAAAATTAATTGTATAAAAATCACAATTAGGATTTATTATATGATTACTTGATTCATCTGTAAAATCGTGATAATCTGAATTAATTTCTGAGGTTGATAAATTTCCATCATAATTCAAACAAAAATCCATTTTACCCCCATATGACCAACCATAAAAATCTTGCAACGAATCTTTAAGATTATCCCAAGTTGTGTTATCGCTCATGTAACCATGAATGAAAATAATTGGATAAGGAATATTTTGCTCAGCCCATGCTGCAAGATTTACTTGAATAGCATTTGAAACAGCTTCATTATTAAAATAATCTGATTCAACACAAGATCCTAGGTGGTTTAATTCAATAAAAAAATAATACGGCCCACTAGTGAATGTATAGGGAATTGGATGTACAAATTGTATATTGCTTGAGGTTGCGCCTGCAGGGATTGACTCAAGAGAAATATCAGCAAAATAAATTGCATCGTTATAATTAGTTGTTGTGGAATAAAAGATACGTGTTCCGCAAATAGAAGATGCGGTGTTACCAATATTTTGAACACTCATTGTAATTGTAATTCTTTCTCCAATATGAGGGTTGCTTGGGTTAATGCTTAAACTGCCAGGTACAACCTTTAAATCAGCCTGCGCAAAAAGCAGCTGAGATATTAAAATTGCGAATAAAAGTGTAATTACTTTTTTCAATCTGATTACAATTAAGAAGTTGAATGAATCAGAAATTATTAACGGTCTTGAGCAGCAACTTTTATATTAACTGGTAAATTACCACCAGCACCTGTTGACGAATTAATATTTGAAAATCGGATGTGGGGATTATTGGGTAATGCCCCTTCTTTCCACGGATTGGTGCCACCATAAATGCCAATATCTGTGCCGTCTTCACCGGCATTGTGTGCATTGCTTGTATTTACAATGTGATAATTGTTTGAATTGACATAAGTGCCTGTATTATTTATATTCGTAAAAATTATTGAAACGTTTGCAACAACCTGATTATTTGAATAATCATTTGTAGCTCCATATTGACCTTGGCTTAAAGTTGCTAATGAAAAATTATTTTTAAATAAGCTGTAATTAATTGAATTTGAAGTAAAACAGCATGTAAAATTTGCAATGAAATTATTTTTAACTATCAAGTTTTTAACGTAGTTTCCTGAATAGGAATAAAATGTTAATCCATTAAGATAACAATTGCTTATTGTTCCATAAGAATTTCCTGGAGGACCATTGGAAGCCTGATTACCATCCACGTAAAGTGTATTATAGATAATGTTATTTGAAACATTAAAATTTGACGATGCATAAATATTGCAATTATTGTTAATTACATTATTTAATAAACATGTGCTTCTTGCTTTTGAATAGATTCCTATCTGAGTAATATAATTAAACTGAAAAGTAAGATTATCTATATAATTAGCGCAAGAATCTGCACCAACATAAATAGCTGAAAGAAATTTACAACCGCTTATAAAACAATTGTTTGCTCCACTAATGAAGTGAAATTTAGGATTTATTTGAGTAATTCCAGTTGCCATAGTTGAATCTGAAAGAGCACCGGCTCCATATATATTAAGTCTTTTATTTATCAATATGGTTTGGCTTTGTAATCCCCATGTGCCACCAGGAATATATATGTAATCCCCATCTGTTGATGCAATGATTGATGTTTGCAAATCGGTAAAAAAACTAGCAGTACTACCATGTTGCAGGGTTATTAAATTTTGTGATTGTACTGATATTCCGAACAGCAAAACAAACACAAATGCAAATACCTTTTTCATCGATTTATAGTTTAGAAAGTGAAAATAATTAAGAATGTAGATACTAATTTAGTATTTATTTGTAATCGAAGCACTTAAGTCGGTGTAATTCAGAATGCTTCTAAAGTGGAAGTTGTTTTTGAACTGCTGAATAAATAAAACTCAAGAAGTTGTACCTATGTTGTACCCATCAAAAACAAAAAGCCCCTCAATCTCTTGAAAGGCTCATCATCAGAAGTGATCCCGGCGCGATTCGAAAGCGCGACCTACTGCATAGATGGTAGTACAATATTTTTCAAAAAGTATTTCATGCATATAAAAAAAGGAAGAGCAACATTTGTTGCTCTTCCTTGTAGCGGAGACGGGAGTTGAACCCGTGACCTCAGGGTTCTTGTCTTCCTTAATTTTCATTAAGGCAAGGACTATCTCACCACCTTCAGCATTACCTGTTCAGGTGTAGGGCTTTCTAGCTGGTTATTAAGGGAACTATATCCCTCCAGTAGTCTCTGCACCTTCCGGAAGTGTACTTCCGGCTTGGCTCATGATTGCCATTTCAACTTTTATTTTAAGCTGAAGAAGGTTTCCATGAATTAACCCCATTCTCACCATCTTTTTTCAAAGATGGGGCACAATAACTGTCGTCACTATGAATCCTGCGCTCTAACCATCTGAGCTACCCCGCCATTGAATTTTGCAAATGTTTAAGCTATGTTTAACCCCTTTTGCAAAATTGGTTATAATTAACTGATAAAGAACGTATTACAATCAAATCTCGCAGGGTTATGAATCCTGCGCTCTAACCATCTGAGCTACCCCGCCATAATGAGGTCTTATTTTTTTGAGGGCGCAAAGATAGTACAATTTCATTTTTATCAAAATTTATAAGCATACCATTCACGTATTTTTTGTTGGGAAGGCTCGTGTAATGAGGCATGCGTGACTTTTTCTGCGCATTATTCGGATTAATACTATTTTTGGTTGAATGAAATACCCGCTGCAACTTCTTTTTTTGACTTGTTTCCTTATAGTTGGAGCATTCGGGCTTTTACACCACGAAATTTGGCTCGACGAGGCACATGCATTTGTGCTTTCGCGCGATTGTCAAAGCCTTAGCGATTTATTTCACAACAGCACCTACGAAGGTCATCCGTTGCTGTGGAATGTGCTCTTGTTTTATCCCCTTCAATTATGGCCTAAAATTGCTACCATGCAAGCAATACATCTCTTCATTGCGCTGCTGAATGCTGCATTCATCCTAAATTTTGCACCCTTTAAATCCTATCAAAAAGTTCTGCTTTGTTTCTCTTATTTTTTATGCTACGAATACTTGGTCATAAGCCGCGACTATGGACTGTCGCTTTTCTTTTTGATGTGTTGTTTAAAACTGGTTACCGCGCCGCATAAAAATTATGCATTGTTGTTCATTTGTTTGGCAGCACTGGCCAATACACATCTATTTTCATTAATTATTTCGGCTGTGCTAATGTTTTTGTTATTCCTTGATAAACAGGAAAGAAATGCAATATTAGCTCAAAGCAAATACAAAGTGTCACTGCTTTTTTTTGTGTTAGCAGCCTTGTTTGCCCTGTATCAACTAAAAGTTCCTTCCAACCATTTTGCATTTAGCTACGATACCACCAATTACTTATCGCTTAAGCGAATGGCTAAAGCCTTTGTGATTTGTTGGAAGGGTTTGTTTCACTTTCCGGATGTAATTGCATACAACAATTGGAATTCAAATTTTTTGGTTAATCATTCCAAATCTCTCGCCACCATTGCCTCTTTTGGGGCATGGTTAGTTCCATACTTTGTTTTAAAAGGCGATAAGTTTGCTGTAAAGTTATTTTATTTCTCAGCGCTTATTATTGCAGCAAGCATTTACCTATCGCCCATCATGGTGAGTGTGCGGCATTGCGGTTTTTTGTTTATGTTATTGATAGCAGGCTATTGGATTAAATGCTCCAATTCACATCCTGAAAAAAATGGGGGAGTGGCTTCACTAGTTTTTACCTTTTTGCTTGTGCCTTCTGTGTTAGCGGCAGGTGTGCTGTATGTGGAAGATTATAAATATTCCTTTTCAAGCGGAAAAGATGCAGCTGCTTACCTTACAAAATACTTGGATCAGGAAAAAATTCCACTTCTAGCTCAAAATACCTCTATTCCTGTGTATTCAGCTTACACCGGTAATACAGCAATCAGCGTCAATTCATTTGAGGCCGAGAGTTTTTGCCATTGGCAGGATGATCCGTTAATCATTAAACATACTGATTTTTTTGCCACGTTTGCAGTTGTATATGCACAAGAATCATTTATCTTCGTTAGTGTTGCTTTGCCAGGATGCCATTCCAATTCGATTCGGTGGTGGACCGGTAAGAACAACCTTGCTGATGGATTTCAACACAGCCATCGTCAAACCTGAATGCTATAAGGTGTATCGCATTGATTTAAAATAATTAAAAGCGGCAATTTTTTCAACCAGAAAATGCTTAAAACATTTATGTTAAGCCGCACTTTTATTGCTGATTTATTAATAGTTTTGAGCTTTACTATATAAGCTATGAATATCAAAGTAATCAATCATTCCAATCATGATTTACCCGAGTATGCCACGCTTGCTTCCGCAGGAATGGACCTCAGAGCTTGGCTCAAAGCTGAGCTTACTCTAAAACCTATGGAACGAAGTCTGGTGCCAACGGGTTTGCACATCGAATTACCTATTGGCTATGAAGCCCAAATTCGCCCGCGAAGTGGCTTGGCTTATAAACAAGGAATAACTGTGCTTAATTCTCCGGGTACAATAGATGCCGATTATCGCGGAGAAATTAAAGTTCTTTTGATAAATTTGTCAAACGATGTAGTACGTATCCAAAACGGTGAACGTATAGCTCAATTGGTAGTAGCTAAGCACGAAAGGGTAGAATGGCAAACAACTCAATCGCTCGAAGAAACCGAAAGAGGAGCCGGAGGTTTTGGCCACACCGGAAAAAATTAAACACCCGGCTATAGTTACAGGAAAAAAGAGGTTAATAAAAAATATATTTTAAACTCAATAAATATCATAATCATTTTAACAGATCAGCGTTCCTCTCCACCCCCTGCCCGCGCCAGCGGGGGATAGTAATGGTCCGCTACTGAATAAATTGAATCAAGAAACTAAATAACTAATTGAAACAACAATTCGCTAATTCATCTAAAAAATCAATAAAAAATCATAATCAACTTAATAAATCAGCGTTCCTCTCCACCCCCTGCCCCCGCCAGCGGGGGATAGTAATAGTCCGCAACTGAACAAATTGAATCTAAAAACCAAAAACCAAATAACCAAATAACTCAATAACTCTAATATCTAATATCTAATATCTAATATCTAACATCTAAAATCTCAATACTCAATACTCAATACTCAATACTCAATACTCATATCTCAAATAAAATCTATGAAAATAATAGTACCAATGGCCGGAATGGGCAAACGTATGCGCCCGCACACACTTACAGTACCTAAACCCTTGTTGCCAATTGCCGGTAAACCAACTGTGCAACGTTTAGTTGAAGACATTGCAAAAGTATGCAACGAAAAAATAGAAGAGGTGAATTTTATAATTGGCCGTTTTGGTGCAGAAGCAGAAGCGAATTTGATTAAGGTTGCCGAAAGCGTTGGTGCCAAAGGAAAAATTTCATATCAAGACGAGGCCTTGGGTACTGCTCATGCCATTTTATGTGCAAAGGAATCCTTGAAAGGAAAAGTTATTGTGGCTTTTGCCGATACTCTGTTTAAAGCAGATTTTAAGCTCGACGAAGGAAACGATGGTACCATTTGGGTGCAAAAAATTGAAGACCCACGCATGTTTGGTGTGGTGAAAGTGGATGCCAATAACATCATTACAGATTTTGTGGAGAAGCCCGAAGAATTTGTGAGCGACCTTGCCATTATTGGAATTTATTATTTCCGCGACGGCGAATATCTCCATAAGGAATTGCAATATTTAATTGATAATAACATTATGGAAAAGGGCGAGTACCAATTGACAAATGCCCTGGAAAACATGAAACAACAAGGCGCTAAATTTATTCCCGGCCGTATTAGCGAATGGTTAGATTGTGGAAACAAAGATTCATCCGTTTTCACCAATCAACGCTACCTCGAATACATCAAGGATGAAAAACTCACAGCTGCTTCTGCAAAAATCAACAATTCTATAATTATTCAACCTTGCTTTATTGGCGAAAACGTGGAGCTGAAAAATGCAGTTGTTGGACCACATGTTTCTATCGGTAACAATAGTGTCATAAGCAATTCTGTAATTAAAAACAGTATTGTTCAAACCAATGCTAAAATTTCAAATGCAGTTATTGAAAATTCTATGTTTGGAAATTTTGCCGTTTATACCGGAAAAGCACATGATTTAAGTGTGGGCGATTATAATGTTATAAAAGGTTAATCTTGGTGAGTGTAAGGCGGAATTGCCTTAAATTAGTTGCTTAAAATAATCAAATGCGTAAAATACCATTTCTCTTTTTTATATCTGTTCTAAGTTTGAGTCTGCTGTCGGCTTGCTCCGGTTCTAAAAAATCAGCAAGCAGCAATTCAAAACAAAAGACAAAATCAGAATCGCGTTTAACAGACAGTCAACGCATGGATTTTGAGCGAACATTTTACAATGCGAACAAGGAGAAAATGCTTAATAATTTTAAGGAAGCAGCAGCTCTTTTTCGTAAATGTTTGCAAATCGATCCTTCAAATGCCGCTGCTATGTATGAGTTGGCAAATTTGCTCTTTGTGGGTGGCGATTACGTAAATGCGGAATCACTAAGTCATTCTGCTTGTCTTATTCAACCTAAAAATGAGTGGTACCAAACTTTGTATGGCAATTCATTGCTGCGAAATAAAAAATATGCCGAAGCCACAAAGGTGCAGGAAAAGTTGGTTGAAAATTTTCCCAATCGAGTTGATTTTAAATACGAATTGGTAAACCGCTATTATAACTTGGAGAAATACGACGATGCCTTAAAAACACTCATTGATATTGAATCGTATATTGGAATTAATCAACAAATAACAGAGCAAAAAGCACGCATTTATCTAAAGCAAGATAAGCTGGATAAAGCGATTGCTGAATATCAAAAGTTAATTGACAGCAATCCTACCGAAGTTAATTATTATTTAAGCTTAGCCGAAATGTATGCTGCCAATAATATGGATGCAAAGGCTATGGAGGAGTACGAACTGGTAAAAAAAATTGATCCACAAAATGCTTTCGTACATCTGTATTTGAGCCATTATTACGGTAAATCAAAACAACCTGCTAAAGCATTTGAAGAAATGAAAATGGCTTTTCAAAATTCCAATTTGGATTTGGATGTGAAGATTAAGGAGCTGCTGCGCTACTACACCAACGCCGAATTTAACGATACAGTTAAATCCGAAGGCTACCAATTGCTCGATATTGTAATTCAATCGCATCCTACCGAATCCAATGCTTTTTCGATTTATGGTGATTTTTTATACCGCGATAAAAAAATTGCAGAAGCAAAAGAAAAATATACAAAAGCGGTGGAATTGGAAAAGGATCGATTAGCCGTGTGGAGCCAATTGTTGTTTATTGAATCACAACTGAGCGATTATACAAGTATGCTAAAGGATAGTAAAGCAGCTATGGAATTATTTCCAAGCGAGCCTACGCTTTTCTTTTTTAATGGAGTTGCAAATTTGCAATTGAGTGATAATAAAGCAGCCATCTCAGCGCTTAAAAAGGGAGTTGATTTGGTGGTGGAAAATAAACCTTTGGAAGGCCAATTCTACGCCAATTTGGGGGATGCATACTACCGCGATAAACAAATGGGAAAATCAGACAGTGCTTATGAAAGAGCGCTCGAAATTAATCCCAACGATACCTATGTTTTAAATAATTACAGCTATTATTTGTCCCTGCGAAATGTGGATTTAGATAAGGCCCAAGCCATGTCGCGCAAAGCAAATGATTTGGATCCCAATAATGGAAATTCGCAAGATACCTATGCTTGGATTTTGTACGCTTCGGCAAAATATGTGGATGCCAAGGAGTGGATTGAAAAGGCTATACAAAATGGAGGCGAAAAAAATGCTGTGATTTTAGAACATTACGGCGATATTTTATTTAAATTAAATGAGAAAAATAAGGCTTTGGAATACTGGATTAAAGCTAAGGAGGCCGGCAAGGGCTCTGACTTTTTAGAAAAGAAAATTAACGAAAAAACGCTTTTTGAATAGGCTTTGATGCAAATAAAAACTCGTTACACACACTCTCTTTCCCCTTTTGTTGTATTTGCTTTTCTGCTGATTGTGTCTTGTAGAGGCCCTAAACATGCTATTAATACAGCGCCTCCGGAAGTTGCGCCCGAATCGCGAACCGATTTTAAAAGTTCTAAAGTGCTTTCCGAAAAATTAATGGAGAATGAATTTAAGTATACTTGGCTCACTTCTAAATTTGATGCAGAAGCCATCGTAGATGGAAAATCAACTTCTTTTAATGTTACTGTTCGTGCTAAAAAAGATTCAGCATTGTGGATGAGCATTTCTCCAGCTTTAGGTATTGAAGTTGCGCGTTTACTTGCTACCCAGGATTCAGTAAAATTTATAGACCGACTCAACAGTAAATATTTTAAAGGTGATTACAATTACATCAGTCAGCTCTTGCATACAGAGTTAGACTTCGATATGTTGCAATCGTTATTGCTTGGCAACAGTGTTTCCTTTGATCACGAAGAAGAGAAACTAAAATCGATGATTGATAATAAGCGCTATTTGTTAAGTACCATTCGCAAACGAAAGCTAAGAAAAGTGCTGAACGATAATTCGGATTTAAGAGGAAGAAAAGAGCTAATTCAAAGCATCTGGCTGGAGCCTGAAAGCTATAAAATTTCGCGCATTTATATCGAGGATTTTAATACTAATCGTACATTTGACGCCAATTACAGCGATTTTAAATCGGTTGATTCCTTAAGTGTGCCATTTAAATTAGTGTTTGATATTAAGGCTGAAAAAAACTTGAATATTAAAATTGATTATTCTAAAATTACACCATCCGCACCTCCACAAACGTTTCCATTTTCAATTCCGGCAAAGTATGAAAAGTTACGTTAAAGAAATACAAATGTTAAAGGCAAGTATGGTTTGGATTATGAAAAATATGAGCGCTTTAAATTTGACGGTAAAATTGAGCACGATTTTAAAAGAATATATCTTCAAGCAAAGAATGATTGAGCTAAAAGTGCAATGGTTGCTAGTGTTCTTGTTTGTTTCTATACAAGTGCTGACGGCTCAAAACAAAAAGGACTTAGAAAAAAAGAAATCTCAAATTCAAAAAGAAATCAGCATCACCAATAAATTATTGGATGAAACTAAAAAGAACAAAAAACTTTCCTTGAATCAATTGGTGACTTTGAATCAAAAAATTACCATGCGCGAGGAATTAATCAACACCATAAATTCCGAAATTACATACACGGATGTGTTGATAAATAGAACTTCTTCTTCTATTCTAAAATTGCAAAACGAAATTAAATTATTGAAAGCAGAGTATGCAAAGATGATTTATTTTGCCAGCAAAAATCAAAGTAGCTATGACCGCTTAATGTTTGTTTTCTCTTCCGAGGATTTTAACCAGGCCTTTCGCAGGATGAAATATTTTCAACAATACAGCGATTACCGCAAGAAACAGGCATTGCTCATTCAAATTAAACAAGCAGAGTTAAGCGGTAAACTTACCGACCTCTCTTTGAAACGGGGCGACCAGCAAAATTTACTTCAAAATAAGGAACAGGAAAAAAAGCATTTAACTGTCGAAAAATCGGAAAAAGAAGTAGTGTTGGCAGGCTTGCAAAGCAAGGAAAAGCAGCTTAAAGAAGACTTGCGTAAAAAGCAAGACGATGCTAATAAATTGCAAGCTGCAATTCAAAAAATTATTGAAGACGAAATTCGAAAGGCACGAGAGGAAGCCATTCGAGCAGAGAAAGCGCGTGAAAAAGCACGAAAGGATAAAGAGAAGAAAAACGCATCCAATCCCAAAAATGCTACCACTAAAGAAGTTACTACTCCTGTGAAGGAAAATAAGGTTACTGAAAACGGATATTCATTGACACCGGAAGCGCAAAAATTATCCGAAAACTTTGAAGCAAATCGAGCGAGATTACCTTGGCCGGTAGGAGAGGGAGTAATAACAAGTTCTTTTGGCGAACACGAACATCCTATTTTAAAAGGTGTAAAAGTGAAAAACAATGGAATTGATATTGCCACAAAGCAAGGCGCGCAAGTGCGAAGTGTATTTGAAGGTGAAGTGTCGGGAGTTGTTTCGATACCGGGTGCCGGAAAAGCCGTAATTATTCGTCATGGAGATTACCTCTCCGTTTACTCCAACTTGTCGGATGCCTTTGTTCAAAAGGGCGATAAAATAAAAACCAAGCAATACATTGGCGCTGCCTTAACGGATGACGATAATAAAACAGAAGTACATTTCGAAATTTGGAAAGGCTCTGTTACCCAAAATCCGGCTTCTTGGATTTATCGAAACAATTAAATCTCAAAGCCATTTCAGCTGTGCATTAGAAGTGCTTTTTATAAATTGAACGCGGATAACTCGGATGATGCGGATTTTTGCTGATTTGTCTTTGGATTATTTTTAACAATCGTTTTTAAATGTAATTTGAATGCATTTCGCACAGCAAAGGACTCAGAAAAGAAGCAAAGTATAATTTAGGAAAAATCTCCGCGTTCTCCGCGCCTCCTTGGCGCTCTTTGCGGTTAAATTATTTTTACAATGAATTAATTGGAAACCGAAACTAACTTCATTGCACTAACAACCGGGTTGGCATATAATTCGAGAAATAATTTTCGAAGTACCGGGCGCTCACCTTTTAAAAAATTTAATTTCTGAGCTAGGTAGTCTTCAAATTTTTGCTTTTCGAATTTACTGTATTGATGCACATTCAGTGCACATTCGTGAAGCAAATCAAATGCAATATAATTGCTTTTAAAAAGTTTATAATTGCTGTAAATTTCTGTATCGATGTATTGATTCAGGCTTTTATAGGAATCGCCTGATTTTGCTATTTCAGCAATTACCTGATTCACCGGTTTTCCAACTGCTAAATGAATACTGCCTTTATCATTGGTCACGCCGGATAGTATACTTTTTAAATCTTCATCCGGCGCTTTAACATAGGCGCTTTGCATGGAAGAATAACGTTCGTTCACTTTAAATATATCGCAAGGTTCATATTCGTATGAAATAGCAATGGGCACAATATTGAGGGCATTAAATCCGCTTTCAAAATTATCGGGCGCGCTGGAGGCAAGCATTTTTAAGAGTCCGATTTGTGTTTCATCTTTGCCATTTTTGGTGCGGCCATTGCGTTGCGCAATCCAAGTGGATTGTTTTTTTTGGGTGATGGCATAGCGCATATAGTTTGATAAGCGTATGCTATAGTCATAGAGTTCGCGCCTATTGCCGGTGCGGTGAACGGTAAACATTTTATTCACCTTGCCGATATCCACAATAAATTGATTCAGCATTAAATTGTTTCCAAAAGTAATTTCGCTGGTATCGTGACCGTGTTCAACCAACAAAATTTGAAGAATTCCCGAATCCAAAAAAATATCACGATGGTTGGAAATGAAGGTATAACATTGCTCCGGAGAAAGGTGCTGAAAGCCGCTGCACGATAATCCATTGCTCGATTTGGCAATGATATTTCGTATGGCGCGGTGCATAATTTTTAATTGAAAGTCACGCGTTGATTCGAAGGTGGGAAACGATTCGATGAGTGCATTTTTTTCCTTTTCATCAAACAAAAATGCAAGTGCTGCATGAAAAGTTTCGTTGCATTTTATTCTGTTCCAGGCAGCATCAAATTCTTCCTGTGAATAGGGACGTATTTCTTCGAAATTGTTATAATCTATCATGTGAGCAGCGCTGCAATAAGTGAAAGTAATAATTCTTTCGGAATAAAAATAAAAAAACTCCCATTGAAATCAAGGAGAGTTTTAAAACTTTTAAATTTAATTCTTACCAAATCGCATCAGGCATGGCACGCGGAATCGACTGCATTTCGGCAAGCAAGTAGCTTAAGTATTCGGAATGCAATCCTTCTTTGCTTCCTTTTTGCATGTAAGTATTTTCAGGAAGTTGAAGTGTGGCTTCCGAGAGCACTTCAGAAATTTTTTGATGCCATTTTTTTTGAAGCGGAGTTAAATTAACGGCAATACCTTCTTTTATGAGCAGGTCATCCACCGCATTCATGTCGAATAAATCGCCGGTATACATCCATAACTCATTCACAGCTTGCTGCATTCTTTCGTGACTTTCTGCGGTACCATCGCCCAAGCGTAACATCCAATCGCTGCTATGACGCAGGTGGTAGCTAACTTCTTTTAATGATTTTTCTGCGAAAGCAGCCAGAAACGCATCTTTACTGTTTGCTAATTCACTTAAAAACAACTGATGAAATACATCATAAAAAAACTGGCGGGCAATTGTGTTAGCGAAATCACCATTAGGTTGTTCAACTAATAATGCATTTCGAAACTCATTGGCATTGCGATGGTAAGCAAGTGTGTCTTCTGTGCGTCCTTTCCCTTCCAGCTTAGCTGCTGCATCCAGCATTGAACGCGACTGTCCTACTAAATCCAAAGCAACATTTATGAGTGCAATATCTTCTTCCAAAATAGGACCATGCCCGCACCACTCACTCAAACGATGTCCAAGAATCAAGCTGTTGTCGCCCATCCGCAAGTAATATTCAAATTTCGCCGCTTCTAAATTCATGCTACTAATTATCTAACAAATATTTTGTACTAATTACCAATCTAAATATATCTTATAACACATCCAACTTTCTCAATTCCAAGCAACATGCACAAGCCCCTAAAATTAAAAAGTCCCAAGTCTTTGTACTTTGTACTTTGTACTCAAATCTCAATACTCAATACTCAAATCTCATCTACAAATACTTCACCCCATCCGGAATCTTATAAAAAGTAGGATGGCGATACGGTTTATCATTTGATGGCTCAAAAAAAGAAGCGCTGTCTTCGGGACTAGATGCGGTAATGGAATTGGCAGGAACCACCCAAATGCTCATGCCTTCGCTTCTGCGTGTGTAAACGTCACGAGCGTTCATAAGTGCAGACTCAGCGTCTGCAGCGTGTAAACTTCCTGCATGCTTATGTGGTATACCGGGATTGGCCTGTACAAAAACTTCCCAAAGTGGCCATTGCGTATCGTTACTCATGTTTTTAATCTATTTTTAATTTTATTTCGTAATCAAAATCATCAAGCACCCTTCGACTCCGCTCAGGATGACATGGGTTATCAATTTAGTGTAGTATTTAATCAACAAATCTACAATTCAAAAAATCACCCTTCGACTCCCCTCAGGATGACATGGTTTATCAAAAGAGCATATCATTTAATCGTTTAATCAACAAATCAGCAATTCAAAAAAACAGCTAATCAGCTAATCCGCTAATTGGCTAATCAATAAATCAACCTAAGCCGCAACCTTCGCTTTTTTCTTCTCTGCATAAGCCATAGCCGCTTCTCTTACCCACTTGCCTTCTTTATCAGCATTTACGCGCGCCTTAAGACGTTCGCGATTACAAGGGCCATTACCTTTAACCACATTAAAAAATTCCTCCCAATTAATTGGTCCATGCTCATAATGACCGGTAGTTTCATTAAATTTTAAATCGGCATCCGGAAAAGTTAATCCCAAAAACAAACCTTGAGGAACGGTGCGATCAATGAAGCGCTGACGGATATCATCGTTGCTTTCAAGCTTCACTTTCCATTTCATCAATTGTTCACTGTTGGGCGATTGTCCTTCACTCGGACCAAGCATCATAATTGAAGGCCACCACCAGCGGTTAAGTGCATCCTGTGCCAGCTGCTTTTGTTCAGCAGTTCCATTGGAAAGCACCGTCATAATTTCATATCCTTGTCGGTTATGGAAACTCTCTTCTTTGCAAATACGCACCATCGCGCGTGAATAAGGTCCATAAGAACCGCGTGCAAGCATGGTTTGATTCATGATAGCTGCGCCGTCAACCAACCAGCCAATCGCACCGACATCCGCCCAAGTAAGGGTGGGGTAATTAAAAATACTGGAGTATTTAGCTTTTCCGCTGTGTAATTGTTCAAGCAGTTCGGTACGATCTATACCAAGCGTTTCGGCAGCACTGTAGAGGTATAATCCATGTCCTGCTTCATCTTGCACTTTGCTAAGTAAAACGGCTTTTCTTCTAAGGCTTGGGGCTCGTGTAATCCAATTGCCTTCGGGGAGCATGCCCACTATTTCGCTGTGTGCATGTTGACTCATCATGCGGATGAGTTGTTTACGGTAAGCTTCGGGCATCCAATCTTTAGGTTCAATTTTTAAACCTTTATCAATTTTAGCCTGAAAATTATCCAGGTTTTTTATGTCTTCCATAGGGGTGATTTGGTTTACAATATTAAGCAATCTTCACAAATTAGGAAACATTTTGGAGGTGAAAATGTTTCGCGGGAATAGTTAAAATTCGTTAGCTTTTTTGCGTCTTCGATTGAAGGTTTCACAACAAAGTCACTTGAAAAAATAAACACATAGCCACATAGCTCATTCCTATGTAAACCCTATGTTGCCTATGTTCCTATGTGGTTCAAAAAAAATCCAATGTGAAAAATAAACACATAGCCACATAGCTCATTCCTATGCGAACCCTATGTTTCCTATGTTCCTATGTGTTTCAAAAAAAATGCAATATGAAAAATAAACACATAGCCACATAACTCATTCCTATGCGAACCCTATGTTTCCTATGCTCCTATGTGTTTCAAAAAAAGATAGCCTAAAAAATGAAAATCAATAAGGCATTAAACCTTAATCCCAATTACCAAAATATCATCCACCTGAAACTCCTTCCCCTTCCATATTTCCACCAGATTATCCAAATAAAATTTCTGCTTAGTCATTGGCTCATTGGCAACACTCAAAATACCCTCTTTGAATTTTTTGGCGGTAAGTTTTTTACCCAACTCCCCACCAAACTGATCGGCATATCCATCGGTAAATAAATACAAAGCTTCGCCCTTCTCCAATTGCAATTCATGCGATTCAAAAATTTGTTTGTCTTCCGTAAAGCCTCCAATGGCGCACTTGTTGGCTTTTATAACTTCTATTTCTTTCGTATTTCGCAAAACCCACAAAGGGTTGTAAGCTCCGGCATACTTCACCTTAAGTGTTGTTAAATTAATACTACACAAACAAATGTCCATTCCATCGCGTGAAGTGGTGAGATTTTGTTTAAGCGCTTTTCGAATGCCGTGGTGCAAAAGAGATAAAATTTGTCCGGGTTCCACTACTTCTTTTGCCACAATTATTTCGCTCAAAATAGTATTGCCAATCATGCTCATGAATGCTCCCGGAACACCATGACCGGTGCAATCAGCGGCAGCAATGATGTGGTGTTTTTCGCCATTTTTTTCGACTGTTCCAAACCAGTAAAAATCACCACTTACTACATCACGTGGTTTAAATAAAATAAATGAATCCGGAAATACTTCACGAATAATGGATTCCATAGGAAGAATGGCTTCCTGTATGCGTTGTGCGTAATTTATACTATCCTTGATATCCGTAAATGCTTCAGAAAGCAAATCGTTGGTGTGCTTCAGTTCGGTAGTGCGCTCTTCTACTTTTTCTTCGAGGTGTTTTTTTTCAGCTGCTAATTTTGATGTACGCCAATTGATATAAAAAAATATACCGGCAACACTAAAAATAATGGCCAGTGAAATAAACCACCAACGCTGCCAAATAGGCGCTTCGATATAAAAACGATATTCAATATTTTTGGTACTCCACACGCCATCACCGTTCACAGCGCGCACTTTAAACGTATATTCCTTACCTGATGGAATATTGGTATAAACCGCTTCAGTAGCCGAAGTCAGTGCCGACCAATCCTTATCAAAACCTTCGAGTTGATACGAGTATTTTAAATTGTCATCAATACTAATTGCTTGAAAATTAAAAGTGAGGTGATTGTTTTTATAACTTAAGTCGAGGTTCAGCGGCAAGCCGGTTTTCGCATCTACGCTGTCGGCATATTTTTTCCAATCTACGGTTTGATTAAATAAGCGAATGCTTTGCAGCACAAGGGGAGGAGGGGTGTTATTAGGAAAATCGAGTGCGGGGTTGTATTTTGATAAGCCATTAGTGGTACCAGCCCAAATAATTCCACTCTTATCAATAAATAACGAATTAGAAGAAATGAATTCACTGCCTTCCAATCCGTTTTGTTCGGTGAAAATTTTAAGGGAATCAACAGTGAAATCAGCTTTAAGTTTTAGGCGGTTTAGGCCATTGTTTGTGCCAAGCCATAATAAGTTTTGATTATCCACTTTAACAGAGTAAATCAGATTAGAGCTTAATCCATTTTTTGTAGTGAGGGTATGAAATTTCTGACCATCATAAATACTTAATCCTCCTTCTGCGGTGGCAAAAAAGAGTTCTCCTTTTTTATTCTCACAAATTCCATATACCGTATTATCCGCCAAACCTACTTTGTTTGTATAATTGGTGAATGAGGTACCATCAAATTTAAATAATCCTGCTTGATACGTGCCTATCCAAACATTTTCATGTCTATCAATAAATAAGGTATGAAGATTATCGCTTAATAGCCCATCTTTTAAGCTATAATGCACCGAACCCTTATCGTCGAATTTAAAGAGCCCTTGCCCGTAAGTGGCTACCCACATATCGCCTGATTTTGATTTTGCAATTCCGTTTATAGGAGAGGAAAGCTCTATTCCACTTGCATCAATAATATTCCGAACTTTTTTATAGGATTGGTTTTTGTCAATTAAAAAAATTCCTTGATTTGCTGTACCAATCCATAAGTCGTTCTGTTCATCGGTTGCAATTGAGCTTACAGAAATTTCTTTGAATTCAGATATTTCAACGTACTTTTTTCCATTGTAGATGCTTAGTCCAATAGCGGTGCCACAAAGTACTTTATTATCAATATCCTGACTCACACATTGCACTTCCTTAGTTGTTAATCCATCACTTTCAATAAAATTGGTAATTGCCTCATTTCTAAAAATACAAACACCTTGATCCGACCCAATCCATAAATTGAGTGAATTATCCAAATACAATGAATTAATGAATTGCGATTGAAGGCCTTCATTTTTACCATAATAGTAATTTTCAGAAATCGATTTTTTTATTAATCCATGTTCTTGAGTGGCAATCCAAATGTTTCCCAATCGGTCTTCAATCATTTGAGAAACAAAATCAGTTGCCATTTCCGGGGAAATAATTTCTTGCTGTATAGCTCCATTTTTAATTACAGAAACAGCACCATTTGTGGTCCCCATCCATATTGTATGTGCTTTATCTTCGAGCAAACAAAATATATTGTTCGAGCTCATCCCATCTTTTTTGGAAAAGGATTTACATTCAAGTTTACCACCAGTTAAACTGCTCGGATTAATTTTGCAAACTCCATAATGGTATGTACCAACCCAAAAATTATTTTGACTGTCCTGCATTATGCTAAACAACGAATCAGTTGGAAGTCCATTCTTTGTTGTATAATGCATATATGATTTTCCATTGTAACTTATAAGTCCTGAACCGTAAGTTGCAAACCACATTGTACCTCTATTATCTTTACTAATACAGTAAACTATTCGGTCTAATCCAGGCTCATGAATGGGAGTAAATTTTATGCCGTCAAAAACTGCTAACCCTTCAGCAGTGGCTACCCATAATTTACCCGCATTATCTTCTAATAAAGAAGTAATATCACTAGAGGGTAATCCATCAGACTTATGAAAATTTTTGAAATTTTTGCCATCAAACCGACTCAATCCATTTTGTGTGGCAAACCAATAATATCCCCAATGGTCTTGAATTATTTTTTGAACAATAGAATTGGCTAAACCATTTTTTGTAGTAAATTTCTTCAAATTGTAATGTTGTCCCTTTGTGGAGAAAAATAAAAAAAGGAAACCTATACTGATGATAATTTTATGAAAGCGCATGGGAAATTGTGTGCGTTTCAAAGCTATACAAATTTTTTAATTGCTTTATTTTGAAGAAAAGAAAAATAATTTGTATTAAAAAAAAGAATAAAACAACAATGATTTATTCCACTACCAACTTCTTCCTCACTTCAAACTCTTTTCCTTTGCAAACCACAGTGTAAATACCTGCTGCCAGTCTACTGATGTTTAGGTTTATATTTCGCTCGTTTGAAACTTCCCCTTTTTGACTTAATGTTTCTCGGCCCAGGTTATCTATGATGCGAATATTATCTATCGTCAGTTCGCTTTTTAGGATAACAAGTTGTGACGCAGGGTTGGGCACTAACTGAATTTTGTTTTCTAACGCCATAACTGATGCTACACTGCTAGGCGCTGTTTTGTTTTTAATATTGCTTCTGGTATTATTTATTCCTGTTGCAATGCGCGCCGTTGGTGTACAGCTGGAATTCCAAACTGCATCTACGCGCCAGCGGCCATTCGGGTAATTACTATAATTTAAATCTGTTGCTGTTAAAGCTGACGCTCCCGGCGAGTTTATAAGTTTCCAATGTCCGTCACTTATACTATCGCGATATACTTTGTGGTTAACCAATTGAACAATAGGTTGCGATTGTCCTTCGATTTCGTAGGAAGTCCAATCAAAATTGCCATTCCCTAAATCCCTAAAATGTATGGAGGTGTGATACAACGACATCGGACTTTCATTATCGCAAGTATCCACAACTGAAATTTTGTAACTCCACGAGGAGGTATTTGGATTTCCATCTCCAGCATAAAGATGACGCAAGGTATCGGCAAATTGACTTAATGAATCATAAGCCACAGTTCCAATTAAGGCATAATTATTATTTGCAGTATCTCTATATACTTTATATAATTTCAAGTTCGTTGATCCGGGTGTTTTTTCCCAGATGATTACATTGTATTCCGATGTGGTATCTACTGTAACAATACAAATGGACGGAGCTGCTGGTATTGCTAATACATGCGCTGTTTTTGTGCTTGTATTCGTGCAGGTATTTGCATTCGTATAGGTATAAACTAATGTATGCGCACCGGCACCTGCAATTGCCGGATTGTAAGTTGTGCCGCTAATTCCGCTTCCGCTGAAAGTTCCCCTGCTGGTGATCCAATTAAGGTTTGTATCGATGAATTTAAACATACACTATCCGTCAATCCCGAAAAACTTACCAAAGGTAGCGGATTCACCGTAACCGTGTATACTTTTGGTGTTCCCGGGCAAGAACCTGTAATAGAAGTGGGAGTGATGGTATAGTTTACATTATGTGGATTTGAATTGGTGCACACAATTGTATTTTGAATTGAAGACGTGGTTTGAAGTGTTAAGCTTTCGCCAGTAGTATTCGCATTATTGGCCGCAATCCATGTAAAGGTGGATGCAACGCTTGCGGTTAAGGGTATATTAATTGGAGTTCCACTGCATACGATGGTAGTACCAGTATTGCTAACCGTTGGACTTGGATTAATAGTTAGATTAAGTGTAATCACTGAATCGCATCCTGCTTGATTGGTTAAGGTTTGTGTATACACTCCGCTGTTCGTATAAGTTGTGCCATTTAAAGTGTAACTCGCACAAGCTGTTTGAGTGAGGCTCTTACTGGTGGGGCTGCATATTTTTGATAAATAGGGATTTGCACTATTGCCAATACTGTTTAAGGTAAAAGCGCCTAAAGTCACACTGCTGGAGCTAAAATAACCTTGGATATAGCAATTTCCAAGATAATCCACTCCTACTCCTGTGCATTGGTCATCATTGGTTCCACCACTTGCATAGGCCCAAACTGGGTTGCCGGTAGTATTCAATTTGGTTATAAAAATGTCGGAATATAATCCGCCAACACTATGGTATAAAGTATCGTTACCGATATATAACTCGGGGCCTCTAAAAAATCCGCCTACAAAAACATTCCCAAACCTATCAACATCAAGCGAGGCAAAATATTCGTAACTCAAACTACCAATTTGCTTCGCCCATTGTACAACTCCCGAGGTATTAAGTTTTGCAACAAAAATATCATTGGTTCCGGCATTATAATTTGCCAATGAAGTTGTGCTAAGGTTAATGGTGGGACCACCAAAATTACCACTGATAAAAACATTTCCTGTATTATCTGAAGTTATTTTTGCTCCTCCTTCGTAAGCTGGTCCGCCAAATGAGTTAAGCCATGTCACAACACCTGTGCTGCTAACTTTCATAACAAAAATATCTTCTGTGCCAATTGTGGATGCATTGTAAATTGTATTCCCTCCCATCGAAAGGGAATTACTTCCAAAGGTTCCAACTACAAAGCAATTGCCTGCTGCATCGGTGGATATATCCTCACCAAAGTCAAAATCAGCACCTAAGGACGCAAAGGCCCATTGAGCGGTACCCGCAGAATTATACTTCGCTACAAAAACTTCAGGTGATCCAAGGTAAGAATTAGTAAGCGCATAACTTCCGATATTAATGGATGAACTCTCAAAATAACCTGTTACCAATACATTTCCTGAAGTATCCACAGCAACACTCGAAGCTGTTTCACTGTAAGCTCCTCCCGCTTTTTTTGCCCAAACCACCGTTCCGGATGAATTATATTTCACCACAAAAGCATCGGCTGCTCCTGAATTACTTAAAGTAGTTGCGCCAAAAGTAATTGCGTTGTTGTAGTAGGAGCCGGCCACATACACATTGCCCGACTTATCCACCGCAACCCCATAAGCGTAATCAGATCCGGTTTGCCCTGCCCTCTTTGCCCATACAACTGTGCCACTTGTATTCACTTTCACCACATAAATATCTCCATAACCTGCATTCGCATTGGTTAAGGTGGTACCTCCAAAGGTTATGCTTGCACCATCAAATGAACCCACCATGTAGGAATTTCCATTATCATCCACAGCAACATCATAGCCATATCCGGTATTGCCATAATTTTTTGCCCATTGTATGTCTTGTGCGGCAGCCGATATTGAAAAGCCAACAAACAGTACTAAAAAATTCGAGAGTTTCTTCATTGGTTTGCGTTTAGTGGATTTAATTTTTACTGATGGTATTGCCTAAATAGTAGCTTAATTAATTATTCAACAACTAATTTTTTTCTGAATGTAAAATCTTTTCCCTTGCATAATAGGGTATAAACTCCTGGTGCAAGCGAGCTAATATTTAAATGTATGGATGTATTTTTTAATACATCGGAGCTGGGTTTTAATGCCAATTTTCCTAAACAATCGTAAACGGTAAGTTCAACTATGCTTCTTTCACATTTTAGTATTACTTCACCTCTAGCTGGGTTAGGCATTAAAATTATTTGTTGATTCACACTAGGTTCATGTATTCCGATTGCAATTCGGTTTTTAATATTGCTTCGAGTGTTATTAATACCCGTTGAAGTGCGTTGAGATGGAACGCAATTAAACCCATAATTTGTTTCCACTTTATAACTTGCATTCGGATATTGCGCATAGTCAGGAATCGAAATTTGGGTTACATTTCCGGTAGTGTTTGCAATTGGTAATCCCCAATTACCGGTCGAGCCGGTATCTCGGTATAGGAAATAATTGGTAACCGGTGTAAATTGATTTTCAATTTCATATTTGTTCCAATCAAAATTTCCATTTTGTTGATCCTGCAGGAGTATTGTATGGTGATAGGAACTTTTTGCACTTTCGTTTCCGCAAATATCAAGAACAGAAATTTTATAACGTTCTGAATTTTGATTTGGATTAGAGTTTGCTAAGTTGGTATCAATATATTGACTTAACTCAGGGTAACCCACTGAGGCAACATAGGCATACAAATTGGTAGAATATTCTCTGTAAATTCTGAAACTATCTATTAAATTACTTGGACTTTTTTCCCATGTAATTACATTGTATTTTGATAAGCTATCAACTGAAACAATGCACATATCAATAGGGCTGGGAATTGGATTAATAATTGTTTCAGGACTTGTTACAGCACAAATCCCGGCATTGGTAACCGTTACGGAATAGTGAAGTGCACTATCTGGCAAAACAACTGTATACAAAGAATAGGTTGCATTCGAAATAGCAATCCCATCTAATCGCCATTGATAACTGTATCCATTTCCGGTATTGACGTGTAATTGAAGCACGTTCCCCCCACAAGTATAAGGAATTCCAGTATACGAAATGCTTGCACTTGGATAAGGATAAACAATTACAGCAATCACATTACTAATTGAATCGCACCCATTTAAATTTGTTACACGCACTTGATAATTTCCGGTATTGCTTGCTTGATAGCTTATTGCGGTTTCATTAGGGATGTCATTGCCGTTAAACAACCATTGTCGACTTACCCCTGCCGCATTATTGGCTGTAAGTGTTACAAAACTACCTTGACATATAGAAGTGCTCGATGCAGGATTAATGTGCGCAGATGGTTTAGTGTAAACAATAACATTTACGGGCAAGCTAAGAGTAGCACACTGAAACGAATTAGTAACTTCTACTTGATAATTTCCCGCTTGGCTGGCTGCAAGTGATCCGGAGGTTTCTCCCACCAAGGGCAACATATTTAAACTCCATTGGTAAGAATAACCGCTACCTGTGTTTGCCTGAAGGCTGATTGAGGATCCTGCACAAACTGCCTGTGTGCCATTGGGCGAAATACTTGCAGTTGGTGCAGCATTCACAACTACATTAATGCTATTGCTCGTTGAATCGCAGCCTGATGCGCTAGTGCATAAGCATCGGTAATACCCGCCAATGCTGGTAACATAATTAATACCGTTTGCACCTGCAATAGAATTCCAGGTCAATCCATTGGTCGAAAATTCCCATTGGCGCAAAGCAATTATTGGACTAAGTGGTGTTTTTAAAGTAACACTTTCGTTGGAGCAAATAATGGTGTCGTTGTCGGCAGTTACATGAGCCGGTGGTTTAGGGTAAACTGTTAAAAATAGGGGATTACTCTTAGCAGTACAGGAATTTGTGTTGGTAATTTCAACTTCGTAATACCCGTTTAAAGTGGCAAAATAAGAACTCGAATTGGCGCCCGTAATTGCTGTGCCGTTGTATTTCCATTGATAATTGGAAACATTGTTTGCATTGGCTTGAAGCAGCGTACCATTGCCAGCACAAAAATTGGTTGAGGAAACAGCATTGATAAATACATTCGGTAAAGCAAAAATATTATTCATTTCTTTTTGAATCGTCACAATTGGTGTGGTGTAGCTTGGAACGATTTTTAAAAAATTGCCAAAAAATGTGGCAGGTATAGTAGAAGGGATGTAACCGTGTATAACACCACTACCTGTTGAGTCGGTACCTAAAGTTATTATTGAAGAAGTTGATTTATTTAACAAAAGCAAGGCAGAATAACTGGCTCCAGCTGGCACAAAATCATAGGTTTCATAAGGTATATCAATGCTATCGCCTTGACAAAAGCCCTGATAGGGAAAATTATCTAATTCAACAGATGCATTAAATAATTTTGCAACAAAAATATCATTCACAGCATTGGTGGTGTTGTAAGCCAGATCATTACTCAATGTATTACCCCCTAAGTAAAAATCCTCATTATTATCCGACAAGCAAATTGCAGTGCATTTTTCGTGCTGTCTTCCACCGTAATAAGACGACCAGATTATGGTTCCATTGGGATCAAATTTTCCAATAACAGCATCTCTAGTTACATTGTATCCTCCTACTGTCCAAAATCCATAGGAATCGCCGGTTCCATTTATTAAGGGTTGAAACGCATGCACCATGCCGCTGGTTAGCACGCCTCCACTTGTTGAGATGATGGCATTTCCGCCATTATCTACCACTACATTTGGGGATTCTTCATACCATTCATCCGTTCCAAAATAGCTTCCCCACAATTTTGTTCCTTGGTTGTCAAATTTCATAATAAAGGCATCCATCATATCGCCCAGTACTGTTTGATAAGCATTAGATGTGGCAATTAAGGATGATTGATCAGTCATACCAACTGTAAATACATTATCCTGTGAGTCACATGCAATTTTTACCTCCGAACCTCCCGTATACCGGCCCCACTGCTGTGCAAAATTTGAATCTAGTTTTAGAATGTAACCACCGTTCGAAAAATCCTGTTGAATTCCTGAACTTGAAATACCACTTGAACTGTTAGAATGCCCACCAAGATAAAAGTTGGAGTTGTTTTTATATTTCGCTATCGAAGTTACATCATCGTCACCTGAACCTCCTAAATAGGTAAAATTAATTGGCCCAACAGCAAAGTCTAAATCATACATCGCAACAAATGCATCGTTAAATCCGAATGGCGAATTCACGGCCGACATACCGGTTGTGCTGCTCGTAGTTCCTGCAACCATTACTCTAAATTGACTTAATGGAACCACATCATTAATACTGGTTGAATTATCACCGCCTAATAAAAAACCAAATTCCTTAGCCCCTTGTTTATAGCCTTGGCTGTGATACGAATCTAAAAATGTGTACATAAAACCATATAAAGAAACTGCACCACTTCCCTCAGTATTACCAACAACAACTAGCACAGTACCGGTATTATCTTCACTTAAGCAGGCCGAAATAGCTTCATCGTTACCTCCCCAACCTATATAGGTTGAATATTCTAATGCACCTGAACTCGTTATTTTTGAATAAAAACCGTCCCTTTGGCCTTGGGCGCTAAGCTGATAAGGATCGTAATTAAAGTTTGGATTATAGGCAAGTCCACTGGTGCTGTAAGTGCTGCCAATAATGTATAAACCGCTGTTTCGTGCGGGTAGAATTTTATTTATTTTATCGGTTGAATTTCCTCCAAAGTAACCAGCCCATTGCAAAGTAGGATCAATGATTAGCTCTTCATTTGTGTTATAATTTTCTAAATCAAATTGTAAAATATTGTCAACTAATTTAAACTTTGAGTTTACTATAATATGCTCTTTTCCTGTCCAGCAGTAGGGCATACCTTCGGCCAATTCGCCCAATCGTGTTTTCACAACCACTTCACCGGTCGCAGCAAGGTCAATAGTTTGAGCAGTAGGATAACTTATTTTTATTTTTTGGGGATCAGCACCCGGATGCACCACAAAATCGTATTTCATTTCATTCCCTTTTGAGTAAACTACCCAATCAATGCCGGGATAAATATTTTTATAGGTTAATTTTGAATAGCCATGCACATCAGTAATGCCCTGTTTAGGACAATGTGCTAAATAATAATTTTCATAGTATTCACTTTTGTTTTCAGCTATTATTTGTGGATTAGGATTTGCTCCCTTTAATTCCATATCCAAGCGGTAAAACTCTGTTTTTGATTTAGGTTGTTCGTTCTTCTTAATGGCAACCACCTGAGCAATTTCTTCCTTATTTTTTTTAAATTGATAGTGAATGCCATTGGCTGATAAAAACAGTTTTACACCTTTCGATTGCGCTGTGTACTTAATATCCTGCACAACTTCACCTTCAAGGTTAGCCACTTGCCCTTTGTTTTCCATAAACAAAAATGGTTTTTGAGTAAGGCTGTTTGATGCAATTTCCATACTTAAATCAGTAGATGCTATAAGCGGTCGAGCAAATAGCATTAACAGGGGTAGTAATTTATATTTCATAATTTTTTTAATCAGCATAATTTAGTTTATTGATTACGAGAATTAGTTCACAAGAAGCTTTTTTCTCATTTCAAAATTTTTCCCTTTACAGACAACATAATATAAACCAGATTTAAGCGTGGTTATGCTAAGATTTACTTCTTTTGAATAGTCACTTTCCATGTTTTTTTGAAGCACAATTCTTCCAAGGTTATCCATCAATAAAATACTTTCTAAAGCCAAACTACTTTTTATTTTAACCAAGTCTTTCGCAGGATTTGGCAGCAGTATAATTTGGTTTTCAAAAACGCTATTTTCTGGAATTGAGTTCGGCGCTATTTTATTTTTTATATTGCTTCTTGTATTGTTTATTCCAGTGGCAACGCGAGCAGTAGGCGTACAACCGTAACTTCCTAAATCACTTAATACCCGGTACAAAGAATATTGATGTGTAAAGTAATTTGGTGCTACCATTGAATTTTGAGTTCCTGGAGTATTGTTAATTGGAATCCAAGAAGAGCTAGTACTATCATATCGTTGCAAAATATATTGATTTACTAATGAACTTGTTTGATTTTCTACCTCATAAAAATTCCAATTAAAATTACCATTTTGCTGATCCTGAAGTAAAATAGTATTATGCCATTTACTCAAAGCACTTACTTGACCGCAATTGTCAACGATTGCCATCCTGTAACGTCTAGAGTTTAGTATCGGATCAACAGATGCTGCTGTGTCGGTATATTGGCTCAATTGGTTATAATCGACTGATGCTACATATGAATATACATTAGTTAAATCTTCTCTATAAATTCTAAAACTATCAATAAATGTAGTAACCGGTTTTTCCCAAACTATAACATTGTGCTTGGATAAGGAATCAACTGTTGCTAAACAAATAGGCACAGGAGCTGCAACTGTATTACCTACTATGGCACTACCTGCAGCGGAGCAATTTTTTGAATCATTAATCGTGATGGAATAAGTATTGGGTAGTAATCCTGTTATTAAACTGGTACTTGCACCAGTTGACCAGGTGTAAGTATAAGGTGGTGTGCCGGATGTGACAATTGCACTAGCCGCACCATTGCTTTTGCATGAATCAGGGTATGCTGTAACTGTGAGATTGGGCAGAGGGTTAATTGTTAACATAACAGTATCTGATGACGCGAATAAGGTACAATTACTTCCTAAAAGACAAGTATATTTTTTACCCGTCATTCCCATAGTTGCGCCTGTTATGGTTAAGGTAGCAGTTGTAACTCCACTATACCCCCCCGAGTTACTTAGGTTCACGCCATTAGCTCTCCATTGGTATTGTGCTGAATTATTTGCGCTTACATTAAAGGAGGTAGTTCCGCCTAAACAAACTGATTTATTTGTTGGTTGGGTATTAATGACTATTGCGTTTGGGCTATTGCTGCAAACAAAATTAATAGCATTTGTAGAAGTGCAATTCCCTAATTGGCCGTTAACGTTTAATCCCGATGCACAAAAAAGATTTCGATCTGCTTTTAAAATTAGGCTATGCCTGTAGCCGGGAGATGAAGCTATACAGTTTTGAATGGATGTAATTCTTTTTACATTTTTCACATTTACCGTTGTTCCCGTCCCTAATTGACCATACGGATTAAATCCCCAACCCCATAGTGTTCCGTTTGCTTGTGATGCGAGCACGTTTAAATACCCACTGCTAATATTTAACCAATTATTTGCTGTTCCGATTTGAACTAAATTAGCTTGTAAATTAGGCACTGTACTATCCCCTAATTGCCCAACATTGTTTGATCCGCAGGCCCAAATGGTTCCTTCAGATTTTAATGCAAGTGTGAAACCGCTTCCGGCTGCAATGTTTACCCAACTGTTAGCTGAACCAATCTGAATAGGATAAAGCGATGTAACACCAGTCATTCCATTACCCAATTGACCTTGACCTCCGCTTCCCCAGGCCCATATTGTACCGTTTGATTTTAAGCCCAGCGAATGAAATTCTCCCGCTTTTATGGACACCCAGTTACTATCAGTTCCAATCTTTACTGGTATTAATCTGTCTGTTTGAGAATTATCACCCAATTGCCCATAATTATTCGCACCCCAAGCCCATAAAGTTCCATCTGATTTTAATGCAAGAGAATGATTTTCACCTGCTGAAATGCTCACCCAATTATGTTCAATTCCAACCTGCTTTGGGCTAAGCGTATCTGTGTTAGTCCCATTGCCAAGCTGGCCATTACTATTTAATCCCCATGCCCAAAGTGTTCCATCTGACATTATTCCCAAAGTATGATATCCACCTGAGGCAACACTTACCCATTTATTAGAAATTCCAATTTGAAGTGGACTTATTCGGTTAACAGTTGTTCCAATTCCTAATTGCCCATAATTATTTTGCCCCCACGACCACAAAGTACCATTTGTTCGAAGGCCAAAGCTTTGATCTCCATAAGCGGCAGTCATCAACCATTTATTCTGAGTGGTAATTGATAAGGGTGTTTTTTCAATTGTGAAAGAAGTATTATTTCCAATTTGTCCTGAGAAATTATAACCCCAAGCCCACAATGTTCCATCTGATTTTGAAGCAAGTGTGTGATACCCGCCTGCATTTATACTTACCCACTTGTTATCCGTCCCAATTTGTGTGGGAATATTTCTGCTAATCTGATTGCCTAAGCCAAGTTGCCCTAATCCGTTATCTCCCCATCCCCAAAGGGTACCGTTAGATTTTAAAGCAATCGAATGTCCTGAATAATCACCATTAGCCTGAATACATATCCAATTATTATCATTGCCAATTTTTATTGGCGATATTGGGCTTGCTGAAGAGCCATTTCCCAATTGTCCATCCCCATTATTGCCCCATGCCCATAGGCTACCATCTGATTTTAATCCAAGTGTATGGCTATAACTTGCTGACACACTCACCCAATTACTATCAGATGTAATTTCTACTGGAGTGTTTTGTCCAAAAGAAAAATAACCAAGATTTCCATTTACACCCAATCCCCAACTCCATAATCTTCCGTTGGTTTTTAAGGCAAACGAACTTGAAGTGCTTGCTTCTATAAGAATCCAATTATTATCCAGTCCTATACGTTGTGGAAGATTTTCATTCACATTACTTCCATTGCCTAATTGACCCGAAGTATTGTCTCCCCATGCCCATAAGCTGCCATCAGCTTTCAAGGCGAGGCTATGCTTTCCACCAGCAGAAACACAAATCCAGGAATTATCACTTCCAATTTGTTGAGGAACAATTTTGTTTAAGAACGAGCCATCTCCCAGTTGCCCGGAAGAATTTAAGCCCCAAGCCCAAAGACTGCCGTCTGCTTTAATACCCAAACTGTGATAGTCACCAGCTGCTATTGTTACCCAGCTGCTATCCGTTCCAATTTGTTTAGGTGAATCAGTCGAATCGGTTGTTCCATCACCTAATTGTCCATATGCATTGCTGCCCCATGACCACAATTTTCCGTTTCTTATTTCTAAGGTGAATTTTAACCCTGCTGACATACGTTGAAAATTTCCACGATGTGGGGTATTATTCAGATAGCTTCTTCTGCTTACTTGCGCATTGGCAAACATCATAACGAAGAGAAGTACACTAATAAAAATGAATTTTAACTTTCCGAAAATATTAGATGAAGAATTTTTCATGTTAAAAAGTTTTAAGTTCTTGATATTTTCCCTAATAAATTAATTTCATTACTTTTTCTTTTCATTCCACCACCAATTTCTTCCTTACCTCAAAACCTTTTCCTTTACAAATAATGGTGTAGAGTCCGGCTTGTAAATCACTGATGTTTAATTGGCTGCTACCTGCTTTAGCATTGTCAACTTTGAGCTCATATACAAAACGTCCTAAATAATCCAACACTTTAATGCTTTGCACTTCGATGGCGTAATTCACAAAAACTTGATCCTTTGCAGGATTAGGCTGAAGTGAAATCTTAGCATCAAACGACGAAACTTCGCGTATCCCAATTGCTTTATTTTTAATATTACTTCGTGTATTATTTATTCCGGCAGCAGTCCGCATGGTAGGTGTACACGTCAATGGCCCTAAATCTCCATCAAGCCGATAGCGCGCATTCGGAAATAGTGAATAATCAGAAGCAACAATAGCTCCATTGCTTCCGGCGGTGGATTGTATCATGTGCCACACTCCGCTGGAGTTATCATCCCGCATCAACTTATTTTGAATTACCGGAAAACCGTTTGTTTGCCCTTCAATTTGGTATGGATTCCAAGTAAAATTACTATCGTTATTTTGAAGTAAAATAGTATTGTGATACGCGCTCATAGGACTTAAAGAACCATCTGTACGTTTCTCTTGAAGTTTATAGCGGCGGTTCACAAAATTAGGATTGGCTGTATTATCAGTATCGGTGTATTGGCTCAACTCGTTAAATCCTATAGATGCAAGATATTTGTAAAATCCTGTTACATCTTCTCTGTAAACTCTAAAACTATCGATATTCGTTACAGGTGCTTTTTCCCACACGATTACATTGTGTTGAGAAATATCGTCTACTGTTACAATACAAATTTGGGTTGACAATTCGAGCGTGTTTTTCCAAACCCCATAGTCGGTTCCTGCATAAATGGAAGCTGGACCTGTTGCCAATGAATTTACGAAAGTTCCCGGTGGAAATCCTGCGCTGTAGCCAGTCCAACTGGTTCCTCCATTACTGGTGCGGAATACCCCGTCATTGGTTCCTGCAAAAATATTAGAACTTACACTGGTAAGGGAGTAAACCAAATTAATACTCGGGAAACCTGTATTTATGGGCGCCCAGGACACTCCATTATTTGTGCTCAATAAAGCTCCACCATATGATAAAGCTGCATAAACATTTGTTCCATTAATTACTATATCCGTTACCGGTATAAAACTTTGATACACCTGTGTCCATGTTCCTGCACTGTTGGTTGATTTGTAAATGCCATCATCCATAGCTACATAAATACTGCTCCCTGATATGGCAATGTCATATGTGGCTAAAGATGATAAACCGGTACTCGATTGCGTCCAACTGGATCCGCCATTATTAGTAAGGTAAACTCCATCATTGGTTCCGGCATATAAATAAGTGGCATCATTGGCCAAACAATAAACACCGGCGCCGCCCAATCCATTTTCGACAGGGGTCCAACTTACCCCATTGTTTAACGATTTGTAAACGCCGATATCATAACCTGCAAAAATAGCAGAGCCTATCGCCTCAATGGTGTGAACATTATATACAGGTAAGCCCACAGTACTATTGGTCCATGTAACACCATCGTCAGTTGATTTAAATATCCCAACCCCTTCAATACCGGCAAATAATGTACTCCCAACCATTGCTATAGCGTTTATGGTTGTATTAAATAAATTGGAATTAGATTCTGACCAACTTGTTGCATTGTTGGTTGATTTGAATATGCCACAACCTTCGCTGCCGGCCAAAATAGTACTGCCCGAAATGGTCAATGCATAAATGCCACATATCTGAGAAGAAATTAATCCTGTGGTACTTACCGTCCAAGAAGTACCGTTGTTGCTCGATTTATAAATTCCATCTGAAACCGTCCCTACAATAATATCCGAACCACTCACCACAAAAGAGCGCACATAAGAACCCATGCCAAAACCATTATTGGAACTCGTAAAAGTTGTACCATTGTTGGTGGATTTTAATAAACCGCTCGTTCCAACTTCCGAGGCATACAAAGTGGTCCCATTTACACCTAAACATTTAATAAATGTATTCGCCATCGAAGCATCCGGAACCGCCGACCAAGTACTCCCATTATTTGAAGAAATTAAGATACCACCTCCATAAGTACCGGCAAATAAATTACTGCCCATCACAACCATTGAATAAACTGCTTTGTTAATTGGAAAGCCTGTATTTACTTGCGTCCAAGTTGCTCCATTATCACTTGTTTTATACACCCCACCTGTAAATAATCCCGCAAATAAATCAGTCCCCTTAGCTACCAGCGAATAAATCTCAGGAAAACTGGGCAATGAATTTCCAATCCCACCATTCGCATCCACCCAAGTGTTACCTTGATTTGTAGAGGAATACACACCTTCGCCGGTTCCTATAAAAATGGTAGTACCAATTGCTGCTATGGAATATACTGTAGTGTGATTATAATTTGCATTAAGACCGTTGTTTTTAACTGTCCAACTAGCACCCGAATTTGCCGAAACAAATACGCCATTGGGAGTGCCGGCATAAACGGTTCCGCTAACTGTAAGCAAGCAATTAATTTTTCCACCGGCAGGTCCATTTGTTTGTGTCCAATTAGCTTGCGCCGATAAAAAAAAGTTAGTAAGAACAAGAAGCACGAGTAAAGTTTTTTTCATTATTTATAGTTTAATTGTGAGAAACGAAATTAAATATTACGAATTGATTTTAAATTGGAAGAAATCAGAAGTATTAATTTTTTTATTTTGCTTTGACTTTAAGAAAACCATAAAATATTCTACCTCATTTTGATTAACAAATCACAAATTATTACCGTCATTTTTTATCCGACAATTAGTTTTTTACGTACATCAAAATTTTTGCTACTGCATAAAACAGTGTAGATTCCATCTTTTAAACCGCTTATGTCAATTGTTATTGATTTAACTGAAGATGAATCAATATTTTTTTGAATAATTAATCTCCCAAGGTTATCAAAAATGCAAATACTACTCACATTTATTGAAAAGTTTATAGTAATGTTGTCATTGGCAGGATTGGGTTGTAAACTTATTTTAGAATCTATTTCCGAACTCTCTTGAATTCCATTAACTCTGCTAATAATATTACTTTGAGAATAATTTATTAAAGGTGCTGCTGGCATAGTTGGTGCACAAGCCAGTGACCCCATATCTGCAATCAAACGGTAACGCGCATTGGGATATAAGGAATAAGCGGGTACCACCACCGTCCCATTATTTCCATTAGCGGGTTGTATACTTATTACAGTCCATACACCGCTTCCATTGTAATCGCACATAAGTTTGTATTGTATAATAGGATAATCCAATCTTTGACCTTCGACTTCATAAGAATTCCAATAAAATAAACTGTCGTTGTTTTGAAGAAATATGGAATTATGAAAAATACTCTTACCGCTCAGTGATCCATCACTTCGTTTTTCTTGAAGCTTGTAATGACTGTTCAAGAAATTGGGATTCGCCGCATTTTCAGTATCAGTGTATTGGCTTAAATCGTTAAACCCAACCGAGGCCAAGTAAGAATCAACACCCGTTATATCTTCCCTGAAAATTCTGAAGCTATCAATGTTGGTTACGAGCGCTTTTTCCCAAACTATCAAATTATGCTGTGAAGCATCATCCACAGTAACTATACATATTTCAGTACATAAATCTAAATTATTTTTCCAAACCCCGCTTTCAGTGCCAGCGAAAATAAAATTACTATCAGATGCCAGGGAAGTTACATTTGTACCAAGGTTAAAACCTGCGCTGAATGGGATCCATTTAGTATTTCCAATACTTGTTCTAAACATTCCATCATAGCATCCTACAAATACATTTGCATCTTTGCTTGAGAGTGACAATGGCACAAAATTGCTTGATAAGCCGGTATTTATGCTTGACCATGCCCCACCATTATTGGTGCTCAATAAAATGCCTCCTGCAGTTAGACCAGCATAAATATTGATTCCACTAATTGCAATCTGGGTTACTGCATTTGGTGTCCAACAAACTAAGGTCCAACTCGCGGCTTGATTAGTTGATTTGTAAATGCCAGCACCGGTTCCTATGTAAATATCATTACCGGAAATTGCTATTGTGTTTACTCTTGTAAAATTAGGTAACCCATTATTTGCAAAGTTCCAGTTGGCACCACCATTAGCAGATATGAAAAATCCGTTAGAAGTTCCTGTATACAAATTCGTTGAATCATTAGCAAAACAATAAAATTCGGAATTTGGGATTCCGAAACTGGCCGCTGTCCATATCCCACCTGTGTCAATAGTTTTGTAAATTCCAGCTAAATTTACACAGGCATAAATAACAGGACCAATTGCTTTTAATGCCTTGATATCTTCATTAATAATTCCACTGCTGGATCTAAACCAATTATTTCCATCGTCGCTCGATTTGAAAATTCCCATTTTTTTGGTCCCTGCCAATAAAACGGATCCAACTTTCACCAATGCCTGAACCTCAGTGTTGAATAGATTAATATTGGAAGCGATCCAATTAATTCCATTATTGCTTGATAAATAAACTCCTTTTCCATTTGTTCCAGCTAAAATATTACTTCCCGAAATAGCCAATGCTAAAATTCCATTATAATAACCGGAAATAGGCATAATAGTGGAAAATCCTATCCACGAATTTCCATTATTTGTTGACTTGTAAACGTTATTGTCAAGTGTACCAATATATATATCAGTTCCATTAACCAAAAAAGTATTCACCCTTGGAGTGTTAGTCCCTAGTCCACTAGAAGAAATTACAAAAGAGGCACCATTATTTCCCGATTTGAGCAACCCTATACTTGATTCGAGTGAAGCAAATAAGAAATTTCCAACTACAGCCATGCATATTATGTCAGAATTTGCTACCCCTGTATACGGAACAGGTAACCACTGACTGCCATTATTATTTGACCTCAATATTCCACCACCATAAGAACCGGCAAATAAATAACTTCCATTTGCAACAATTGATTTAACTGCATAGTTAGTTGGGATACCATTATTGGCAGCTGTCCAAGAAAATCCATTGTTGCTTGAACGGTATATTCCGTTTATGCTTAAGCCTGCGAATAAATCGGAGCCAACAACTGCCAAGGTATAAACTTGAGATGCATTAGGTAGGCTGCTGTTTGCTGCACCATTCATAGCTATCCAACTATTTCCCTGATTGCTCGATAAATAAACACCTTCACTAGTTCCAATAAAAATATTGGCAGCAATATTTACAATGGAATAAACAATAGTAGGATCATTATGTTTGTTGAGTCCTGTATTCAAGGAATTCCAACTTGCACCCGAATTGTTCGACCCAAAAACACCATTTGTAGTTCCGGCATATACTATACCATTTATAGTAATCAAACAATTTATAGTTCCTCCAACCGGCCCGTTTGTTTGCACCCAATTAGCATGAACCGATAAAAAACAGTTAACAAGGACAAAAAGTAAGAGTAGAACTTTTTTCATTATTTATAGGTTAAACTGTAAGAAACGAAACTAATTAATTTTGGTGGAAATGCCTAATCGAACTTATTAACGGTTTTGTGTTGTAATAGGTTGCATTCGTCCGCTAATCATTCAAAATTGCTCTTTTCCTTCATATAAATCAAGCTAACCTGCAATGCTCCACCATTCTAAGTTTTGTTAATAATTTTTAACCCTTGTCTATGCCACAAAATCGCATTGCATTTTTTACTTTTGAAAAATGGATTCAATACAAAATCAAGTAAAAGACGCACTGAATAAGCGGGTGCGAAAAAATATTCACTCTCCATCTGTTTTCGAACATGGTAAGCTTCCGCCTCAAGCTGTTGAGTTAGAAGAAGCTGTGTTAGGGGCGCTGATGCTCGAAAAGAATGCGCTCAATGCAGTTATTGATATTTTAAAGCCGGAAAGCTTTTACAAAGAATCGCATCAAAAAATATTTGCAGCCATTGTCAACCTCTTTCAAAAAACGGAACCGGTTGATATATTAACCGTTACAAACGAACTAAAAAAGGCGGGAGAATTAGACATCGTTGGAGGACCATACTTTATTACCCAACTCACCAATCGTATTGCATCAGCTGCCAATGTGGAGTACCACGCGCGTATCGTTTCGCAAAAACACATTCAGCGTGAATTAATTCGCATTTCTGCGGATACCATTAAAGATGCTTACGAGGATTCGACCGATGTATTTGATTTGCTCGATAAAGCCGAAAGTAATTTGTTTGCCATAGCCGAAAGCAATATCCGCAAGAATTACGACAGCATGAGTACCCTTATCGGACAAGCCATCAAGCAAATCGAAATTGCCCGAAATCAAAAAGATGGTATCAGTGGTGTACAAAGCGGATTCACTGAACTGGATAGAGTTACTTCCGGTTGGCAAAAGTCCGATTTAATTATTTTAGCTGCTCGTCCGGGTATGGGTAAAACCGCGTTCGTATTGAGTTTGGCAAGAAATACTGCTGTCGATTTTCAAAAACCGGTAGCTGTTTTTTCCTTAGAGATGTCTTCCATTCAGTTGGTAAATCGTTTGATAGCTGGTGAAACAGAACTAAGTGCAGAAAAATTAAAGAAAGGAAATTTGCAGGATCACGAGTGGCAACAACTGAATACGCAAATTACAAAACTTGCTGAGGCTCCTATATTTATTGATGATACTCCTGCCTTATCCATTTTCGAGTTACGTGCAAAGTGCCGTAGGTTAAAAGCCCAGCACGATGTGCAACTCATCATTATCGATTACTTGCAATTGATGACTGCCGGAGGTGAAGGAAAAGGAAATAGAGAACAAGAAATTTCAAATATTTCCCGCTCTTTAAAAAGTATTGCCAAAGAATTGGATGTACCAATTATTGCTCTTTCTCAACTAAGTCGTGCGGTTGAAACCCGCGGGGGTGATAAGCGTCCGCAACTTTCCGATTTACGTGAGTCCGGTGCTATCGAACAGGATGCGGATATGGTAATGTTTATTTACCGACCCGAATATTATGGAATTACTGAGGATAAAGACAATGGAAGTTCCTTAACCGGTGTGGCCGAGTTAATTATTGCGAAGCATAGAAACGGTGCTTTAAAAGATGTTCGCTTACGATTCATCAGCCAATTGGCAAAATTTGTGGATTTGGAAACAGGTAACTTTGATTCCTTATCACCTTTACCTCCTTCAGCAGATTTTGGTGATTCCGCGCCGTCCATCACTTTTTCCTCCAAAATGAATAGAGATGACGATGACACAGACGCCGCCCCCTTCTAATCTGTGTAAATCCGTGAAATCCGTGAGAAACATTAAAATTACCCATGAACTACAAAATGCGAATTAAAGTACTAATATTTCTCTTCTTTACTTCAATTTCCGCCCAAGCTTCTTACCTGTTACTCCCCATGGACAATAGCCAAAAGAACCATTTAAAGGCTTATGGAATTGCGTATTGGACTTTAAAAAATGATGTAGAAGTATTTTGGTTGCTCAATTATAGAGGAGGTAGTTTTGCCATTCGAAACGTTAAACAAATCGAAACCGAATGCACCATTCGCGGGGTAAGTTTTGAAATAATAGGAGATGGGCAGTATGCGAATATAGTGGAAGAAATTGCCAATCCGGAAGTGAACATGGACGTCGTGAAATTAGAGAAAGCACCAAAAGTGGCAGTGTATTCTCCTAAAACTAAAATGCCGTGGGACGATGCTGTAACACTGGTACTCACGTATGCCGAAATTCCCTACGATGTAATTTACGATGAAGAAATTATTGCGGGTAAATTGCCGCTCTACGATTGGTTGCATTTGCATCACGAAGATTTTACCGGGCAATATGGAAAGTTTTATGCGAGCTATCGAATGGCTCCTTGGTACCAAGAAGATGTCCGTGCTTCTGAAGCTTTAGCTGCTAAGTTGGGATTTAAAAAAGTATCGCAAGAAAAATTAGCGGTAGCTCAAAAAATTAGAGACTTTACTGCCGGAGGCGGGTTTTTATTTGCCATGTGCTCAGCAACCGATTCATACGATATTGCTTTAAGCGCCGAAGGCATCGACATTTGTGAAAATATGTTTGATGGAGACGGCACTACTCCAAGCTATACTTCAAAACTGGATTATTCGAAAAGTTTTGCTTTTAAGGATTTCACTTTAAGCACCAATCCATTAGAATATGAATTCTCGAATATTGATATTCCACAGCCTCGCAAAATTCCCGAGAATCAGGATTATTTTGCCCTATTCGAATTCTCTGCTAAATGGGATCCCGTGCCAACCATGCTTTGCCAAGACCACGAAAAAATTATTAAAGGATACATGGGTCAAACCACTGCTTTTAATAAAAACATAATCAAGTCGAATGTGCTGGTAATGGGCGATAATAAATCACTAAACGAAGCGCGTTACATTCATGGTGAATTTGGAAAAGGAACTTGGACTTTTTACGGTGGGCATGATCCCGAAGATTATCAGCATTTTGTGGGCGATCCTCCAACCGATTTAAACCTGCATCCCAATTCTCCGGGATACCGATTAATCCTGAATAATATTTTATTTCCAGCTGCGAAAAAGAAAAAGCAAAAAACCTGAGAAATGCTTGTTGCGCTTTAGTTGATTATAATCTCTGCAATTTCTTTTGCCTGTATTTGTCGGGAATATTTTTTATAAGAATCTGATTTTTCGCGAAGCAAAATTCCATTTTTCCAATTCTTGAAAGAATGCTCTAGAGCAGCATGTATTTCACTTTCGGCATCGTACTGAAAACTTTTTCCGGCCACGCAATCGCTTATAATTTGTGCAGCTTCACCGTGAACAGGGCCCAAACAAATTATAGGTTTTTGAGAGGCTAAATACTCAAATAATTTTCCGGTTAAAATTCCTTCATTGTCTTTCACATCCGGAATGGCCAGTAATAGCAGGGTAGAGGAGAGCAGGTACTTTACCGATTCGGCATGCGCCACATGCGGAATAATTTCGGAGTTAAATTTTAAAATGCGCTCCAGTAAATTTTTTATTTCGCCCGAAACACTGCCCACAAAGCGTAATTTAAATTTAGTGTCACGGTTTTTTTCAATCAAAATTTTGAAAGCTTTTAAAAAGGATTCAATTTTATAATCGCCTGTGATAGTTCCGGTGTAGGTAATGATAAATTCATTATTGGATTCCGGCGCACTCACTTTAAAATCGTTTTCATCAAAACCATTCGGCATTACATGAATTTTTTCGGACGCAATTTTATCCGATTTAGCAGCAAACATTTTTTTTATCGAATTGCTTACTACAATTACTTTATCCGCATTTTCAAGCACTTCCCGTTCATAACGCAAATCCTTTTTCTTTGAGCGTTTGGTGTGTAATAATTTATCGTAGTAGTAAATATCTGTCCAAGGGTCACGTATATCCGCAATCCATTTTAGTTGGTATTTTTTCTTTAGTTGCAGGCCAATTAATTGGGATGATTGTGGCGGGCTGGTAACCAAAATAGTGTCGATATTTTCTTTTTCAATTAATTCGCAGCATTTTTCAAAAGCATATTTATTCCATCCTTTTCGCGCGTCAGGGATAAAAAAGTTACCTCTGATAAAACGCACCGTACGTTTAAATAGCGTTAGCTTTCCTTCATTTGCAAAGCCGGCAAAGGGTATTTGCTTCTTGCGCGATAAAATGCGGTAAATTTCAAAAGGTTCAAAAGTATCGGTGGAATGCACTTTTACTTCCTTGGGAATCTCATACAGCAGTGAATTGTCAATTACCGGATAGGCTGCTTTTTGAGCATCAACAGTAACAACAATTGGTAAAATTCCACTGTTGAGCAAATAGCGCGAATATTTCAACCAACGCTGCACACCTGCACCACCGCTGGGTGGCCAATAATAAGTAATGATTAATATTTTTTTGTTCATGTGTTTCGTTCAATCCATTGAAATCCAAACTCAAGTCTCAAAACGACTTAAGCTTTCGTACTAACTGAGATTTTCTCAGCAGAATTTTAGGCTTCCGATTTTTTTGAACGGAGTTCTTGAAATAAAGCACCGGCTAATACAAGGTAAAGTAAAATAGAACTTGCCAAGGCTATTTTCTCGCCGGTCGCATAAGTTTTAGGTTCAAACTTAAATTCTATTTTATGCTCTCCTGCCGGAATGCGCATGGCACGCAAAACGTAATTGCATCCAAAATAAGGACTAAGCTTTCCATCAATATACGCATTCCATCCATCCGGATAATAAATTTCAGAAAACACTGCCAATTGTTCACTTGCTGCTTTTGATTGATAGGTCAAATAATTGGGTAAGTATGAACTGAGTTTTATAACCGCAGCAGAGTCAAAATTGGGTGTAAATCCGCTTAATTGTGATTCATATTTTTTGTCTACCAAAATAAATTCTTTCGGTTTCAACTTACTCAAGCCGGCAATTTCAGAATCCGGATTAGCTACTATTTTATAACTCGGCACAAACCATGCATTTCCGCAAGCAACAGGGTTTCGCTGGGCGATAGGCTGCTTTTGTTCGTCAGCTACAATAAAATATTTAGTATTCAACATGTTCAATACTTCCATATTGTTTTTGCTGATTTGCATTTCTATTAATTCCTGATAACGCTTCAACTTCGCACCATGGTATCCTCCAATTGATTTGTGGTAATAAGAAGTGCTTGCATCATTAAACGTGCTAACCGTAGTATTGTAAACCCTAAAGTTGGGATCTTTATCTTCCAATATTTGAAGATTAGCTTGAGTCATTTCAAAAGGCTCATCCACCAAACTTTTCGTTACAAAATTATCTTTGTTCATGTAGCGTTTATCCACCACCCACATATCTATCAAGATCAAAAATCCGAGTGCTCCAATTAAGATATTTTTATTGAAACTTTTAATGGAATAAAAGAACATCAAACCTGCACCTAGTAAAATAAAAAAGAAACTGCGCAATGCATCCGCATTAAAAATACTTCTGCGCGCTTCTTCCACACCGGCTAAAAATAGATTCACTTGGTCAGGACTAAGTTGACTCTTTTTAAGTTGTGAACTAATGTCATTGTATTCGCCTACTTTAAAGAAATCCATAAACATATCGGGCATCAAATAAAAAACAAAACACAAACCTCCAGTAAGTCCAAAGGCAATGTAAAACTGTTTGCGTTTTTCTTTTAAGATGCTAGGATTGGCAATAACTTCCATCACAGCCAATATTGCCAAAAGCGGGATGGTAAACTCTGCAATTACAAGTATCATCGATACCGCACGAAATTTATTATAGCCCGGAAAATGATCGAGGAAAAATTCGGTTAAAGGCATAAAATTTTTACCCCATCCCAACATGATCGAAAACAAAGTAGCCGCAAGCAACCACCAACGCATATTGCTTTTTACAATAAATAATCCCAACACAAAAAGAAAACAAACCAATGCTCCCGCATACACCGGCCCCGAAGTAAAAGGTTGATTTCCAAAATAGGAATCCACATTGGCGATGTATTGTTTGAATTCAGGATCTACATTTTTTAAAGCACTTTTATTATCCCCAATAGCACCAGAAGCGCCTCCATTAAAATTTGGAATCATCAGCGAAAAGCTTTCACCCTGACCGTAACTCCAAGCAGTTGCATAATCTTTATCGAGTCCCGAAGTTTTGTTGTCCTTATCGTGCGTTAAATCGGATGTACCACGTGTAGTGTATTTTCCGTAATCGGCTGTTACCCAAAGGTTGGTTAAGTTGGGTCCTACAGCCAAAAGTGCTGCTACAAGCAACAAGGCTGAGGCTTTAAAAAATGTAGGAAGTGTCTTATTTTTTACTGCATCCACCAATTCAACTAAAACTAAAATACCAATACACAGCATTAAATAATAGGTAATTTGTAAGTGGTTTGCAGATAATTCAAGCGAAAGCATGAAAGCCGTAACAGCCGCACCCAACAGTAATTTACCACGATAGGTAAGCAAAATACCTGCAACTACAGGCGCCATATATGCAATGGCGTATCCCTTAGGATTGTGACCTGCTTCAATCAAAATCAAAAAGTAAGAAGAGAGCCCAAATGCAATTGCTCCTACGCCCGCCAATAAAGGACTTGCGCCTAGAACAATCAGCAAAAAATAAAAACCAAGAAAGCACAATAAAATTATAGAAGAAGGGTGTGGTGTACCAAAAGAAAGCAATTTGGTAACACTTTTTACGAGGTTAGAAGGATACAAAACCGAAATTTGATAGGCCGGCATCCCACTAAACATAGAGTTGGTCCACAAGGGTTCTTCCCCGGGATGAGCGGCACGATAATCGGAAATTTCTTTCGACATGCCTTTAAAATTGCTCACATCCGATTGCTTTAGTTTTTTGCCTTCGAGCAGTGGGCTAAAGAAAACTAGCGTAACAAGTATAAACCCCACAATGGCAACAGCATGCGGAATTAATTTTTTAAAATTGAATGTCATACGTTAAATTGATTTTTTAGTAAAGGGTAAAAATAGAAAAACTTATTGCACTTCTTCATAATCAACATAATCACCTGATTCGTTGGTTTTAGTTTTTGTGGATTTGTTTTCAGGAATATAATCAACACTTACTTTACCATCCGGCTTTTTTTCGGAAGCATTAAAATTGTTTTGTGTAAAATGGACTGTTGATTTTGGTGCAGTTGAACTCCTACCAAAAATGCGGAAGAGCACATAAACTACCACAAGGGTGAGCAAAAAATCTTGCATTTGTTGAAGAATTAAATGACTACAAATTTATTATTTTAAATGCACCGATGCGAGTAAGGAGTAGATAGCCGAATCAATAAATTTTCCATCAAAATAATAGTTTTCTTTAAAATGTGCCTCTTTTACAAAATTATTTCGTTGTAGGAGCTGAATAGATTTTTCGTTGGCCGGATTCACATTGGCTTCCACCGAATGAAACTTGAGCTGCTTAAAACCAAAATCCAGTGCCGCTTTTATGGTTTCGTCCATAATTCCTTTTCCTTGAAAATCGGGATGAAGTGAATAACCAATTTCGGCTCGAAAATTCTCTTTTTGAATGTTCCAAAAGCAAAATGTACCAATAAGTTTGGGATTATTTTTCAAACAAATAGCCCACATATATCCCTCTTCCTTCTGCTGCAAATCTTCAATCATACGAATCCATGTAAGGGCTTCCTCTGTGCTCGTTGCGGGTTTTTTATCCAGGTATTTTAATTGCCTTTCATCTGATCGCAAAAAAAATATTTCGGCCACATCGCTTTCTGAAACTTGCCTCAGGATAAGTCGCTCGGTGTGCAATTCCGGAAATGCTAAATCTTTCATTTTTTAAAACTCTTTTAATTAGCGACTCAAATAAAGATTTCGTTCAGAATAAATCTGGTGAAAATATTCATCCGTTAAATCCTCAATAAAATAAATGGATTCACCTGTGGATTTCATTTCAGGTCCCAACTCTTTATTTACTTCCGGAAATTTTTCAAAACTAAAAACCGGAATTTTAATGGCATAACCTTGCTTGCGCGGATTAAATTTAAAATCCTTCACCTTTTTTTCGCCCAACATTATTTTTGTGGCGTAATTTACATAAGGTTCATCATATGCTTTTGCAATAAAGGGTACCGTACGAGATGCACGTGGATTGGCTTCAATCACATACACCACTTCATTTTTTATGGCAAATTGTATATTAATTAAGCCCACCGTTTTTAAGGCAATGGCTATTTTTTTGGTGTATTCTTCAATCTGTTTAATCACTCCTTCACTCAAATCAAAAGGTGGAAGCACCGCATACGAATCGCCCGAATGTATCCCGGCCGGCTCAATGTGTTCCATAATACCAATAATGTAAACATCCTCACCGTCGCAAATAGCATCGGCCTCAGCCTCCAAGGCACGCTCTAAAAAATGATCCAACAATACTTTGTTCTCGGGAATATCTTTTAAAATATTCACCACGTGTGTTTCCAACTCTTGCTCGTTTATCACGATTTTCATGCCTTGTCCGCCCAACACATACGAGGGTCGCACCAACAGCGGAAAGCCAAGCTCCCTTGCCAGTTCTATCGACTGCTCTGCATCTTCAATCACTCCAAACTTAGGATAGGGAATATTGTTCTCTTTCAGCAATGTCGAAAAACTTCCTCGGTCTTCAGCTAAATCGAGCGCATGATAGGTTGTTCCCAAAATTTTAATTCCGTATCGATTTAATTTCTCTGCCAACTTTAATGCCGTTTGTCCACCAAGTTGAACAATCACGCCATCGGGTTTTTCGTGCAGAATTATATCGTAAATATGTTCCCAAAAAACCGGCTCGAAATACAATTTATCCGCTGTGCTAAAATCCGTAGAAACTGTTTCTGGATTGCAATTTATCATGATGGTTTCATACCCGCATTCCTTCGCTGCCAAAATTCCGTGCACACAGCTGTAATCAAATTCAATTCCCTGTCCAATGCGATTTGGGCCTGAACCCAACACTATAACTTTTTTCTTTTTGCTGGCTATCGATTCGTTCGTTAGCACCTCACCTTGCAAAGGCGGATTTTCGAAAGTGGAATAGTAATAAGGTGTTTGCGCTGTAAATTCGCCGGCACAAGTATCCACTAATTTGTAAACACGTTTAATGTTTAAATCGTTTCGTTTCTTGTACACCTCACTCTCCAAGCAACGCAGTAAGTGGGCAATTTGACGATCCGCATACCCTTTTTGCTTGGCAATAAAAATTACTTCTGCCGGAATATCGGCGAGTGTATAAGACGTAATCTCTTTTTCGAGATTCACCAATTCTTCAATTTGATTGAGAAACCAAGGGTCTATCAAAGTTAATTTTTGAATGGTCTTAAAAGAGATGCCTAATTTAAGTGCATCATAAATATGGAAAAGCCTGTTCCAACTGGGTTTTGCTAAGCTGGTTAACAACTCATCCTGATTGCGAAGTTCTCTTCCATCGGCTCCCAAACCATTACGTTTAATCTCCAAACTTTGACACGCTTTTTGCAATGCTTCCTGAAAGGTACGCCCAATGGCCATTACCTCACCCACCGATTTCATTTGCAAGCCGAGTTCACGATTAGCTCCTTTAAATTTATCAAAATTCCAACGCGGAATTTTCACGATAACATAATCTAAGGTAGGTTCAAAAAATGCGGAGGTATTCCCAGTAATTGGATTTTTAAGTTCGTCTAAATTATACCCAATAGCCAATTTGGAAGCAATGCGGGCAATGGGATAACCGGTTGCTTTGCTTGCTAAGGCTGATGAACGTGAAACACGTGGGTTAATTTCGATGGCAATAATTTCTTCCTTTTCGTCCGGGCTCACCGCAAATTGAACATTACAACCACCGGCAAAATTTCCAATGCTGCGCATCATTTTTATGGCCATAGTGCGCAAACGCTGAAATGTAGTGTCGCTTAAGGTCATGGCAGGCGCAACTGTAATGGAATCGCCGGTATGGATTCCCATGGGATCAAAATTTTCGATGCTGCAAATGATGGTAACATTATCATTGTTATCGCGCAACAATTCTAACTCGTATTCTTTCCAACCCAAAACGGCTTTATCAATAAGCACTTCGTGAATAGGAGAGGCGTGTAATCCGCGATTCAATAATTCGTCAAATTCTTCGCGGGTGTGCACAAATGAAGCTCCAGTACCACCCAAGGTGTAGGAAGGTCTTATAACTAATGGAAAGCCAATGCGCTGAGCAATCTCTTTCCCTTCCAAAAAAGAGTTAGCCGTTTCGGAAGGTGCAACGCCAATTCCAATATCAATCATCAATTGGCGGAATTTCTCACGATTTTCCGTAATCTCTATTGCAGCAATATCCACCCCAATCAACTTTACACCGTATTTTTTCCAAATGCCCATTTCATCTGCTTTAATGCAGAGGTTTAGCGCAGTTTGCCCGCCCATAGTTGGAAGTACAGCATCAATTTTACGCTCTTGCAATATTTTAACAATGCTTTGCGTAGTAAGCGGAAGCAAGTACACATGGTCGGCTGTCACCTTATCGGTCATGATGGTAGCCGGATTGGAGTTGATTAAACTCACTTCAATACCTTCCTCCTTAAGCGAACGAGCCGACTGTGACCCGCTGTAATCAAATTCACAAGCTTGTCCAATAACAATGGGTCCGCTTCCGATGATTAATACTGATTTAATGGATTTATCTAATGGCATGGATTGGAAGGATAAGTGTTTTTACTGGTGCGCAAAGGTAACATTTATCCCCTTTTTGAGTCTTTTTGAGACACTGTTTTGAAGAGTTTTTATAAACAAATTATCAGCAATTTTTTTAAATTTGTAGAAGAAAAAGTTAGTAGAAGAAAAAATGGGAATTATTTACGCTGATATTGAATTGATTAATTCTGATGATTTGGGCTTAGTGCGTCGCAGCATAATTGGAGAGGAGGAGGTAAAACGTTTGAATGTTAAAATGTTAGTAGATACCGGTGCATATAATCTTTGTATTAATGAAAGCATCCAAGCACAATTAAACTTGCCTTACATTGAAAAACGAAAGGCTCAAATGGCGAATGGAAATATCGAAGAATTTGACGTTGTTGGGCCTGTGGTTGTAAAATTCAAAAATCGAAGAACCGTGTGCAATGCACTTGTCCTTTCAGGTAACAATGAGCCTTTATTGGGGGCAATTCCATTGGAAGATTTAGATGTTGTAATTCATCCTCTTCGTCAGGAACTGCTAGTAAATCCTGAACATCCTTATTTTGCACAAATGAAACTAAAGTAAGGTGTGATACTACTCCTTCACAAAAGTTTTAACCGCTGAAAATCCGTTTCCACTTACCTTTGCAAAGTATTTACCGGAAGGCAAATCGACTTGAATTTGGTTTTTAGCTTTTGCCAATTCACTGCTGTAAACCATTCTGCCCATAATGTCGATAATTTGCAGTGTTAAATGCGAGTCTATTTTGCTTTTGTGTTGCACTTCAAGTGTGAAGGCTCCACTGTTAATACTTGGATAAAGCTTAAACTCCGACAAGGAAGCTTGGGCTTGTGAAGTGCCTAATAGCGCATCTAAATCCGTTTCCCAAATTCCTCTTCCAAATGTAGAAACGTATACTTTATTTAATGAAACATTCAGTTCTATGTCCGTAACAATTACATTGGGCAATCCTGTGCTTACTTGCTGCCAAGTAGAAGAAGTATCATCAAGCATGTAGAGGCCAATATCGGTTGCGATAAGCAGTTTACTGCCTCCAGGCAAGCTCTTGATGCAATTAACAGGCAAGTTGGGCAAATTATACGAAATATTTTGCCAGCTTGCTCCGCCATCGCCGGTAATAAATACTTTTAAGCCCGCACTAAACCCGGCCATAGTAACATAAGCAATATCCGGATCGGCAACGTTTACTTCCACTGAGGTATAATATAGCGAGTCGGGCAAACCTGCAGTAACATCCGTCCAATTGGTTCCTCCATCCGTAGTGGTAAATACACTTCCGGGAATGCCATATTCATAACGTACGCGTTTAGTCGCATAAAGCACATTGCCATTGGTGTTAGCAACAGCAAGCGCCGAAATTTCATTGTTCGCAAAGCCTCCGGTAGGGAAGTTAGAAATCGCTGTCCAATTATTTCCTCCATCTGTTGATTTACTTACATTGGCAAAACCTGCATACAAGGTATTAGATTGGTTATAATCAGCAATTATAGGACTTGTCCATTCTGCTACTTCACCATTTATATTTGGATCGCACCAAAAACCATTTACTCCATTATCGTAGGATAAACTAAAATTTCCATACTGGCTGGAGGTAATAAGATTACTGTCGTTTTGTGGATTTATGTAATTATCCATCCCATCGCCACCTCCAATGTTCGTCCAGGATGTCCCATTAAAAAAGAAGGTGGAATTATCCTGAGCACCAGCCATGATTTTTCCATTGGTGTTTTTTGAACTTGAAAGTCTGTAAAATGATGTTATTTGCAAGCCATCGTTCAATTTTGCCCATTGTGTTGGCCACGGTATTCCATTATTTGCATCCAACCAGGAATGTATTATTATATTGGTGGTGCGATAAATTCCTCCGTCGTTGCATGCAAATATATTTCCCGTAAGGGGATGGCTATATAAATAGTGAATATCGGCATGTGTGGTAGGCCCGTAACTTGTTGTCCAATGGCTAACCGGATTAAAACTTTGTGCACCGTCACTCGATCCCCAAAGGTTTACACCACCAACATAAAGTAAATCCCGATTGGTACTGCTTACCAGCAATCCTAAATCGTAAGTTCCTTGCCCGCCGGGAGAACTTCCATCACCGCCTTCTAAAATATTTAATGCGGGTGGAATATACACCCAATTGTTGCCGGCATCGGTGCTTTTGTAAATACCATATAAACCTCTATCATAATCCACAGCTACAGCATAAATATAATTGGGATCAGATGGTGCAACTGCTAATTTTATACGCTGAACAAAGCCTGTTGAAGGTATTCCGGTAGTAAGCATTGTCCAGGTTACACCAAAATCAGTTGATTTGTAGATAGCTGCATTTCCGGTGTTCGAATTTTTTAACCAACCACTTGCTGCGTAAAGTAAGTTTGGGTTGGCCGGATCTTGCACCAAATCCCAAAAAAGAGAATCCATTGTCTTTGTCCAATTTTGGCCTGCATTGTTGCTGATATACATTCCGCTTGGTCCGCAAGCAACCAATTTATTTGTTGTGGAGGGATGAATAATAGTTTTGCGAATCAAAGAAGCATCGCCATTCGTTAATTGAAAACTCAATCCCGTAGGGTTCCAGGTAAGCCCACCATCTGTGGTTTTATACAATCCTAAACCATAATGCGTATTTCGTTTTCTACCATCTAATTTTAAACTCACATCCAGGTATTCAAAGTCACATACCGAAATGTAAATGGTGTTTGGATTGATGGGGTCAATAGCAATATCGCTGATGCGTAAAATGGGTAAATTATCCGTCAAGGGTATCCAGCTTTGACCGCTGTTTGTGGTTTTCCACAATCCGCCTTGTGCTACACCTACAAAATAAGTATTTGGATCAGAAGGATGAAAAGCCATGCAATTTATTCGCCCCATGCCCACTTCCAGATAACCAGTTTGATTTAACGGCAAATTAAATGGACCTGTTGGAATCCATGGGTGTGCAAAATTAGTTCGGGCGGCGCTCTGTTTGGCTTTATCGGCAGTGGCTTTAATAATTTCATTCACATATAATTCGGGATTCACTGGATTTCCCTGCGCATCGGTATGCAACTGGGTTTCCATTTCCCAACGCTTAAAGTTCTTCCAATTCTTTTGCTTTTTAAGATCAACAGTCTGCTTCCATTGATCAAATTGCAATTGCATTTCTTTAAAGCTTAGGGCTTTGTTCGCAGTGGTTTTTAAAAAGGGTTGTGCTGAAAGGTTTACGACAAAAAACAATGCCGAAAGCAGAAGAAGGGATGGAGTAGGTTTCATTTAGGGAGTTAAAATTATCTGTAATCCAAATGTAAACATTATAAAAATAAAAATGCTACTCATTATCGAAAATGAGTAGCATTTTTAGAGCATTGATTCGCCGAAGCTAAATCAATTATTATTTTTTGTGCAATTTATCGGAAGACACAGTAAGTTTTTTACGGCCTTTTGCTCTGCGTGCATTTATTACTCTTCGCCCATTTGCAGTAGCCATGCGCTCACGAAAACCGTGCTTATTTCTTCTTTTTCTCTGGGAAGGTTGAAATGTCCTTTTCATCGTATTTTATTTTTACTTTTTTAAAACGGACTGCAAAGGTAAAAAAAATACCTTTCCATCAAAATATATTTTCATTTTCCTTCAAAATACGATGAAATTTTACTTCACGAAAGTCTTTTCCAGGAAGCTTTTGGCATCTAAAACCTCCATTTCAGAAAAATAAAAATCTTCTGTGTTTTCAGTTATAAGGCAAGTGCATTTAGCCTGTAAAGCAGAATAGTATTGAATTCCATCCTCAAAATCATGGATTTTAACATTCTCGGCAGCTGATTTTACATTGGCTTCAGTAATTCCTGCAATTTTAATTTTTGAACTCAATAACCTAATTTTTTGTAAGGCAATTTTATTTCCACTCTTTTTCTCTGCAAAATAATATGCAATTGCCATGCAAAGCGGTGAAGTATACACTTCAAATTTTCGATTGTCCATCAAACTAAGCACACGTGCTGAATAAGTGAACAATGGATATTCATTATTCAATACCGAAACAAGAATATTAGCATCTAAAAAGATTTTCACTTTTTGGAGCTGTAATATTCATTTTTAAGCGCTTTACGGCTTTTGGCTTTTGTTTGATACTCCGTTTGACCTTCAGCAAGTATCGAAATCCAATCCGCAACAGGCAAACTATCCAACGATTTGTAGGTGGAACTGGTAACTTTTGCCAATAAAAATTCAGTTAAGCGGGAAAGACTGATATCGTTATCCTCAGCAAATTTTTTAGCCTTGCTGATGATTTGCTCATCAAAACTTAATGTGATTTTTGCATCCATAATTTTGTTTTATACGACAAAAATAAATATTTTATACGGAACCCCGAAATTGCCATATAATTTTTTTTAGTTCAGCGTTTATCAGCCGTTTTGGCTGTAACAAAACATTTGAATGTAAATCACCATACTCTTTTATTTTCTTTCAAAAACCAATTCTCCATTCACATAAGTGCGTTGCACTTTCAATTGCCACAGTTTTTCATCGGGTGCATTCATTAAATCCTCATTTAAAATCACAAAATCAGCAAATTTTCCGGGTTCAAGTGAACCTTTTTCTTTTTCTTCGAAATTAGCATAGGCCGCCCAATAAGTCATGGCCCGCAATGCTTCTTCGCGACTCAACGCATTTTCAGTTTGATAACCGTTTGGGGGATAATTCTTTTTGTCTTTGCGCACGGTTGCTGCATAAAATCCATACAGCGGGTTTATATCTTCCACTGGAAAATCGCTGCCGGCAGCAAGAATTCCTGTGTAGGTTAAAAGTTTTTTGTAGGCATAAGCATTTTTAATTCGTTCATTTCCCAAACGATCTCCCGCCCAATACATATCGCTTGTGGCATGCGTGGGTTGCACCGATGGGATAACATGAGCTGTTTTGAAAAGTTGAAAATCTGATTCATTCAACACTTGAGCATGTTCGATGCGCCAGCGGGCATTGAGATTGTTTTTAGTGGCTGCAGCATAAATGCCTAACAATACACGATTGGCAGAGTCTCCAATGCAATGGGTGCAAAGCTGAAAATCATGTGCAGCAATTTCTTCGGCCGATTTTTTTACTTGGTCCATTGGTGTGAGTGCAAGTCCTCTGTGGTTTGCCATATCTGCGTAGTCTTCCAAAAGCAAAGCTCCTCTCGAACCTAAGGCTCCATCCGCATAAATTTTAAACGAGCGTGCTGATAGATGATCGGTTTTGATTTTGCCTTTTTCAAAGAAATACTTTTTATTGCTTTCGGTGCAGCTAATCATGGCATAGTAGCGCATTTTTAATTGCCCAGCCTTTTGTAAGGAATCAATTAATAAGATAGTTTCCTTTTCTAATCCGGCATCATCAACAGTGGTAAGTCCAACTTCAAAGCAATTTTTTTGTGCACTTAATAAGGCTTCAATTTCGGCTGCTTTAGTTGGATTCGGTATTTTTAATTTTACTAAATCCACGGCATTATCAATTAGTAATCCGCTCAATTTCCCATTTTTAAGAACTACTTCTCCTCCGTCAATTTTACTGGTGATGCTGAGTCCACACATATCCAATCCTTTTTGATTTACAACTGCAGCATGTCCATCAATGCGCATTAAAAAAACCGGAACGTCCGGGAAGAGGCTGTCTAATTTTTCTTTTCTCGGAAATTGTTTTGTTTCCCAATCGTTTTGATCCCATCCGCGACCAAAAATCCAACCCATAAATTTTTGTTCTCTATATTTCACAAGGGTATCGAGCACAGCATTCCATGAATTGGTTCCGGTTAAATTTATTTTTTTTAAATCCACACCATACCCATAAAAATGACAATGGGCATCAATAAAGCCGGGATACACAAAGTTTCCCTTCAAATCTATTTTTTGAGCAGCTTCAAAAGATTCGATTTCGGTGTTACTTCCGCATGAAACAATTTTTCCATCATGTATGGCCATTGCTTCCACTACTTTAAAAGTACTGTCAATTGTGTATATTTTTCCATTGTAAAGTACAAGGTCAACTTGCTTTTTTGAGCAGGAGCTGAGCAGTGCTAAAGCAATAATTAAAGTCAAATAGGAAAGGCGTTGTAGTGGCATGTGGTTTAGTTTAAATTCATAAAAATAAAAAATAAGAAAGCCTGAATTTCTTCAGGCTTAAAATTAAGTCGGGATGACAGGATTTGAACCTGCGACCTCCAGCACCCCATGCTGACGCGATACCGGGCTACGCTACATCCCGAACGATTAGAAATTGTTCATTTTTCCGCGCCAAAAATAGCCATTTTTTTGAATTCCTAAATGCTTGGATAAAACCGTTTTCAGATTTTAATTGATGCGCAGGCAATTCACTTAAAATTCAATTCTATAACTCAAAATCGGTATCAAAGGTGCCTGTGACCATGTTTCTATTTTCGCGCTTTCGGGGTTATAATAACTGCCGCCGGCGTTTTTGCGATTGCTCACATTTTGCACATCAAATGAAATGGTTCCGGTGCTGCGTTTGTAATTTCGTTTTAAACTGACTTTGATGTCGGTGCGAAAATACGCTGCATTTTGTAAGGTATACGCTTTATCGTCTTCATATACTGCGCTTCCTTTTTCGATTGATTTTTCTTGGTTGATGGGCGTGTAGCGTAATCCGCCACAATACACCGTTTTTATACCGATGCCAAAAACACGTGATTTTTCATGTCGGTTTATCGGGAAATCTTTTCCGGCAGTGAATGTAACTAAGTAATTTCCATTGAAACGGGTGTTGTACCAACGATTATCTGCCGCCCGATATTTGGAATCGAAAAAGGAAGCACTTAATAAAAAGTATAAATTGTTTTTCAAAAAGCGCTCTGCTGTGAGCTCCAAACCATAATTGCGCCCAATTCCATTGCTGTTCAACGAATCGGTATAATAGCCATCTTCTAAATTAATTAATGAAACAGTATTGTTTGGATTTGTGCTTATGGCAACATTGCTGAGGTGTTGATAATAACTCTCGACTTTAAAATGATAAAATTCGGTTGCCATTAAGTCGTAGGAAAGCACAAGGTGTTGAGACTTTGCCAGTTTTAAATTTTTATTGGGTCTACTAATTATGCCTGAGTCATCGGTTCGTTCTGCAAAATAAACACCAATCGGCTGAAGCTGGCTGTGCATCCCATAACCAAGACTCACACTGTTTTTGCGATTTAATTGATAACGCATGGAGAGGCGCGGCTCTACCGACTGAGTACTGTTTTCGAAATAACGCATGTAGTGTATTCCCGGATTTAGCGTTAAGTCCTCGTTGAGTTTATAACTGAATTGCGAAAAGGCTTGCAGTGTATGTGCAGTGCCTTTTGCATCCAAACTAACCACATATTTTTTTAAATCATAATCAAAATATTTTTGCTTGAAATTGTACGATAACTGATTTAAAATAATTCCACTTTTTAAACTGCTTTTAGGGCTAAACTTATGTGTAAGCGTGCTGCTGAGCGTAAGCTTTTTTTGCACAAAATTTTGACGGCCCTGTTCTACTTTTTCATACTCTTTGTCGAGTTGTGTTTCGTGATAGCCATTGCCGGTTCCGGAATACACCAGCGCAGTTCTTAAGGCGGTTTGCGGATTTAGAATGAGTGTATGTGTGAGTCCCGACGCACCGGTGTTTGCTAAAAATTCAGAGTCGTATTTTTTAAAAGGATTTTCCTTCCATTTTGTGGAATCTTTGGTGGACCATGTTTTTTGATTGCTTAATCCACCAAAGCCAAATAATCCGAATGTTCCGGCATGTGACGTGGGTAAGGAAATGTTGTAGGATAAATCCTGAAAAAGGGTAATGGCATCGCCCAAAGGCACACCCAATTTACCCAATACCGAGAGGGTAGAATAACGGTAATTTACTAAGTACGAGCCGTTGTATCCCTTTTTAAATGGGCCTTCCATTGCGGCATCCAAACCAAGCACACCCGCTTGAAATGTGTATTCTTTTTTTTCGTCATTTCCTTTTCGGAGTTTAATGTCAAACACACCCGAAAGTGCATTGCCATATTCGGCGGGGAAAGCGCCTGTTAAAAAATCGGAATTGGCCATTAATTGAGAACTCAAAATGGAAATTCCACCACCCGACGTTCCTACATTACTGAAATGATTGGGGTTGGGAATTTCTACTCCTTCCATTCGCCACAATAATCCTTGTGGTGCGTTTCCACGGATGGAGATGCGGTTGTTGCCATCATCGGTGCAGGTAACACCGGCAAATGCTGTAGCCATACGCGCAGGATCGTTTACTGCTGCTGCATATTTTTGTGTTTCTTCTACCGAAAAAGTACGTGCACTTACAGTCGCCAATTCATTCAGCGCTTTGTTTTTTTCGACTTTTGCCGTAACCACAAATTCTTTGGATTGCATTATGTTCTCTTCCAATGCAATGGTTAAGACCACTTCCTTTCCGGCATTTACAGTTATGTTGCTGATGGTGCTCGGCTTATAGCCCATGTAATTTACCACTAAACTTTGTTTGCCCAGAGGAACATTCGTAAGTTTAAAAAATCCATCTGCATCGCTTGCGGTTCCAATAGTTGTAGCTTGGTTGAGCAAGAGTATTGTTGCGCCCGGCAAAGGACTTTGGGTTATTTTATCCACTACTTGCCCACGCACGGTTTGACTTAAGTCGCTTGCTTGTAATGTGGCTGAGTATAAGAAAAGGGAGAGAAACAAAACAACGATTTTTAATTTTTTCATAACATCAATTATTGGTTTTGATGTTAGGACAATTAAAACTGCAAGTACCCCTATGTCTTTTTGAAAAAAGTTTGCGTGAAGGATAAATTTTATAAAAATCTAATTCCGGCCTTCACACCTAGCCATCCACGCAGTTGTTGTGTGGTATTTAAATTAGAAAGATAATTGGGGCCAGGTAAATTTTTGACCACTTTGGTATAAAATTCTTTATCCGATTTATCTAAAATGGCCACATTTAAAACAGGGCCTATGAAGATTGAAAATTTCGGCACTACATAAAAGTCCGCGCTAAGTGCCAATTTTCCTACTGTTTGATAAGAACTAATATTGCTTTCGGATACAAATTGATGTGCCGTTAGATCGAGGTTAACTTGTATTTTTTTTGCGGCCTGAAAACTGGTTCCCATACCATAACCAAGTGTCCACAATTCTGATTTTCCTTGAAGGGTATTGACTTGCGTAGCGGCTGTAAAAATGTTGTACAAGCGCTTTGTTCCAGTGCGAAAGGCAGCACTATAGTAAAGTTGTTGGTCGGCAGCCAATTCAATGCGATGATAGCCGCTTTTCACATAACTAAAAATCCCGAAAGGAACACCGCCGCAACTATCCGAAATGTTTATTATTCCCAATTGAAAGTCATTCACTTTTTTTGCATAATTAATAAACCCCGCAACTTGCACACCGCTTATTTCCCCTTGCACCGAATTATAAAATCCGGCAACTTGCACTCCGTTTAAATTTCCTTTGTGATTGTTCCCAAATCCTGCGAGCTGAACACCGGTGTAGTTGCCTCGATTCACATTTGTAAATCCCGCTAATAAAATTCCGACTTCTGAATTGGAGTTTACATTGGCAAAGCCTGCGGCTTGAATGCCATTCATTTTGGCGTGATTTACATTTAAAAATCCTGCCAGCTGCACTCCGCTGCTGGAATCGTTGTTGAGATTTAAAAATCCAGCACTTTGTAAACCATAAAAGCCCTGCTTGTTAATATTGGTGCAGCCCGCCAATTGCACTCCATTTACCTTTCCGGCAACCAAATTGGCACAACCGGCCACTTGCACTTTGCCAACATCACCTCTGTCCATATTAACAACACCACCCATTTCTAAAATGCGCGTTCCTTGCGAATAGCCACCAATAACATTAAGTGAATAGTCGTTTTTTACATTTCCACTCATCATCAAATTTGTTCCAACATAAGGTACCAACGAAACTTGCCATTTCCGCGAAAGCGTGTCGCGCACATTCAAACTATTCACTTTCTGCCGGGCGCTGATAAAAAAATCGACAGTTGATTTCTTAATTCGGCTGCTGATTTTTTCCACTTTAGTGGTATCCGCTGTAGCGGGATAAATGGCCACGTTAATGAGCTCATCTGCATCTTGTTTAACAATGATAATGGTATCCGAATAATTTTGTTTATTGATGTTTAATTGCAGTTCGCGATCGTTTCTTAACTTCAGTTCATAGTAGCCGTAATCGTCGCTATTGGCGGATCCCAATGATTTTTTATCGTAAATGGTTGCAAATGGAACTTTCTCACCTGTATTGGCATTGGTCACATAGCCTTTTACCACTACGTTTTTCTTGGCTGCTTTTAATTCGGCTTCGCTTTTCTTTTGCAGGATAATATAGTTGCCGCGTGCTTTATAGTTTACCTGATTGGCAAACAGCAAGTTCAAACTTTCTCTTACCGATTTATTTTTAACCTGAAGCGAACTAATTTTTTGACTACCAATGGCGCCGGGATTGTAAGAAAATTTGCATCCGCAAGCTGTAGAAATTTTATTTAAAATTACTTCTATTGAAGCGTTCGTTACTTGCAAATTTAGCGTACGCTCCAAAGCTGGCGTGGTGCTTTGCGCATGGATACGAGCGCCTAGAAGCAAGAAAACTAGCAAAATAGCAAAATGTAATTTTGACATGAGTACTTTTTTATTTTCCACAACCATCGCCTTCCAATAAAATTCCGGTTTCGGTTTTAGTGACTTTTAAATTAAAAGTAGCTGCAATAACGTCAACCACTTTATCCAACGATTCATTTTCGAAACTAACCGTAAGTTGGCAATCGTTTAATTTAGGATTAGCAAGCACAATGGAGCTTTGATATACATCATTCAGCATGGCAATCACCGTATGCAAGGCAGTATTTTCAAATACAAAAATTTTGTCTTTATAGGCGGTTAAGTTTTTATTTTTCACTTGAGTGTGCGCAAATAGTTTGGTTCGTTTATTATAGCTCGCCGATTCTCCGGCGCTTAATGAAATTCCTATTTCATTTTCAGTAAACATTTTTACCTCTCCGCTTAGCACGCTTACTTCCACGCTTTCCTTATCGGGATAGGCATTTACGTTAAATGAAGTACCAACATCTTCAATCAGCAATTCATCCACGGCAACGGTAAAGGGCAGTTTTTCATTGTGTATCACCTCAAAAAAGGCTTCCCCGCTAAGGATAACTTTGCGATTGCTTTTGTTGAAATTTTTGCTGTACTGAATACTCGATTTTTTATTCAGATGCAACACCGAGCCATCGGCCATTCTTTTTTCCACGGCGCGTTTATCGGCTTTAAAACTGATCTCACGTGAAGTGTTATTGTTAAACACAATATTTAGGACATAGGTTAATCCAAGCAACAGAAGCAGTCCTGCTGCAGCTTTCATGAAATCGTATTTTTGAAACAAATATAGAATTCCATGCTTGTTTTTATTTTGTGAATGGATTTTAGTTTGCAAATTAAGCCAGGCGGTATCGGTATCGAAAGGGGTAATTTTTTGAGCAGTTGAAGATGCTTCAAAAAGTGTTTTTAGTTGAGCATAATACTGCGCATTTTCAGACGAAGCATTCACCCAATCACTAAGCTCTTGAATTTGCTGGAGATTGGCTTCCCCGGCAAGGTTCATGGCGATAAGTTCATCCCTGTATTCGTTCATTTCCTTCATCGTCTTGTTTAGCTATGGGTTAATAATAAGAGGGTAAGCAGGGTGGGTAAGTAGGCATTTAATTTTTCACGCATTACACGCAAGGCCTTACCCATTTGGTTTTCCACTGTTTTTACTGAGAGGTTTAATTGACCTGCAATCTCTGCGTATTTTAATTCTTCAAAGCGACTTAATTTAAAAATGAGGCGACATTGTTCCGGCAGGCTTTCAATAGCAAGAGCAATTTGTTGTTCCAGTTCTTTCATCACCAGTGCTTGCTCTGTGCTTGATTTGCTCACTGTTTCCAATTTGCTTTCGCGTTCATGATGCGCTTGTTTCATCTGATTTTGTTTTATTTTATTCAAGCAGGCATTGTGAACCGATTTGTAGAGATAGGATTTTACCGACAGCGTTACCGAAAAACGCTCGCGTCTTTCCCACAAGCCTGCAAAAAATTGTTGCACCGCTTCTTCCGATTCATCGGCATCCTTGAGTAAAGTATTTGCATAATTGCAAAGCCGCTGGTAGTAGAAACGAAACAGGGCTTCAAAAACCAGTTCGTTGCTGTTTTGCATTGCCGAAACTATTTCGCTATCTGAATATTCCACAAAAAAATGTACAAGTTGAATTCAATTTTTGCCTTCTTTTAACCTTATGACAAACAAAAGGGGATATACCCCTATGCCGGAGTAAAATATTTTTTTAAACGGATAAAAATAGAAAAATTAAGGTGCTGTTTTAGTAATATGTATTTAATATGGGAGTGCAAAAAATTCGATTTTGTTGCCACTATTCTAAGGAAAACCAAATTGATGATTGAACTTTAAAAGAAGAAAAATTAAAGGCGAAATTGTATCGCCCCGACGAGCTAGAATTTTTCAGCTCTAGTGGTCTTTAAAACGGAGTAGCAAAAATAAATAGGTCTTTTTAAAATAAAAATTTCCTTAATCGATATAAAAGAATTCCCATTGCATTAATGCTTTCGTGTATTTTTTATTAAACCCACTGAACAGAGAAACATACTCCCATTTTGGCAAGCACAATATGACACAATGACGCGGCAAGATCAAAGCTTAAAATTTGTAATAAATATGTCTTAAGTGGTTTATTAATAGTTACATAGCAAGCAGTATTTTGTAAAGCGGTATTAACATTTATTGTTTATTTCTTCTTGGCAAACAAATTGACTTTATACAAAGCGTAAGAGAAATTAAACGTACTTTTACAGAAAATAAAACAGTTCTAAATTTTTAAATCTCAAATAAAATGGCACTAGAAATAACAGATGCAAATTTCGAAGAAATGGTAATGAAATCAGACAAACCGGTGTTGGTCGATTTTTGGGCCGAATGGTGTGGTCCTTGCAGAATGGTTGGTCCGGTAGTTGAAGAAATGTCAAACGATTATGCCGGGAAAGCGGTGATTGGAAAAGTGGATGTGGATAACAATCCCATGATTTCCGCAAAATTCGGTATCCGAAATATCCCTACCATTTTATTTATTAAGAATGGTCAGGTTGTCGACAAACAAGTAGGCGCAGTTCCAAAGTCAGTATTATCAGGCAAATTGGACGCTCAGTTGGCATAATAGAACGAATTCAAAAACGGTTAATTGTTATTTTTTTAATAATGATTAGCCGTTTTTATTTTTGTACTATTGTTGATTAGCTGATTGTTTTGATTAGCCGATTAGCCGATTAGCTGATTAGCTGATTAGCCGATTAGGTGACATAGGGATTGGATGATTTGCTAGTGTTTGGATTGGTTGATTAATTGAGGTTGAAACTAACAACTACTATTTTCGAGATAAATTATAACCTTGAAACCTTGAAACCTTGAAACCAAGAAACTCGATACAAGAAAATCATATAAAAATCATAATTATCATAATAAATCAGCGTTCCATACCACCCCCTGCCCTCGCCAGCGGGGGATATTTATAAACAACAACTGCATAAATTGAATCAAGAATCTCAATAATCCAATAACCCTTCTTCGACTACGCTCAGGATGACATAAGAACTCAATAACTAAATAACTCTCCTTCGACTACGCTCAGGATGACATAACAACCCAATAACCCTCCTTCGACTACGCTCAGGATGACATAACAACCCAATAACTCAATAACTCAATAACCCAATAACTTAAAAACTAACCCCGTGTCTCTGAATCAACAACAAATTCAACAATATTCGCATTTAGAATTGCTTGCTAAGCAAGTGGTGGAGGGATTTATTACCGGCTTGCATAAAAGTCCGTTTCATGGCTTTTCGGTGGAATTTGCCGAGCATCGCTTGTATAATACAGGAGAATCGACCAAGCATATTGATTGGAAATTATATGGGCGTAGCGATAAATTGTTTGTGAAACGCTATGAGGAGGAAACCAATTTACGTTGTCAGTTGGTTATTGATGCTTCCTCTTCGATGTATTTTCCGGAAGCGGATAAAAGATATCCTGAAAAGCAAAATAAAATCAACTTTAGTACACATTGTGCAGCTGCCCTTACTTACTTGCTGCGAAACCAAAGAGATGCAGTGGGCTTGAGCGTGTTTTCGGATAAGGTTACGGTTCAAACACCTTGTAAATCGAGCATGGTGCATAGCAAGCTGATTTTTTCGGAGCTCGAAAAATTACTTTTACCTTATTCTCCAGAGCACACAAAACGCACCTTTGCAGTGAATGCCTTGCACGAAATTGCCGAAAACATCCATAAACGTTCGCTCGTCATTATTTTTAGTGACATGATGGAATCCACTAAAAGTGATGCCGATTTGTTTGCGGCTTTGCAGCATTTGCGGCATAATAAGCATGAAGTAATTTTGTTTCATGTGGTGGATAAGTCCAAGGAAATGGAATTTGAATTTGAGAACCGGCCTTACAATTTTATCGATATGGAAACAGGGGAGGAGCTCAAAGTTCATCCCCATGAAATTAAGGAAAGCTACTTAAAAGCGGTAAATGCCTACACCAAAGAATTAAAATTAAAATGCGGACAATACCACATCGATTTTGTGGAAGCTGATATTAACGCGGGTTTCAACACTATTTTATCGGCCTATTTAATTAAGCGCAGCAAGCTTATTTAATTATTTGAAAGATTATTTTGCTTGGTATTAAAATTAATCTATTTTTGCAGTCCCAAAATTCTAATACAAAAACGGTTCGGTAGTTCAGCTGGTTAGAATACATGCCTGTCACGCATGGGGTCGCGGGTTCGAGTCCCGTCCGGACCGCTCGAAAATTTCGTAAAGCCCTTAAGTATCAACTACTTAAGGGCTTTTGATTTGATGCGGATCACGTGCTGGATGACGTTTTATAAAAAACCTTGATATTATTGGCTTGTAGAAGGTGGTGGAGTGGGAGAGTAGCGCTAGTACTACTGTTGATAACTTTTTGAATTGCGACTAAAATTAGGGTGATTAAGCTGCTTTTTGCTTGGAGATAAATTTCGGTTTCCCTTTTCTTGAGGAATGATCACAAGCCTCCACATATTGTTTTTCGTTTACTGTATGGTGTCCATTCACCCACTTGCGCTCAATTTTTAAGAAACCTTCATTGAATTGCTTGCATTTATCAGTTACTGTTTTTCTGCTTACCCCATATTTTTTACTAAGTGCTTCAATGGTAATGAAACCTGAACCTGCTTCATTTATAAATTCATTGTTTTTCAAGCAATCCTTTACTATTGCTTTAACATCCTCCACATAAGATTCCCTCAGCTGCGCTGTTACCTTTTTGGTAACTATTGCAGTTATCTCCTTTTCAAGAGCTTTGAAAATTTTATTTAATTCAGGAGTCATTAATTTCTTGACTTTTACTCAGTCTAATTACTGTTATTATAATATAAAAAAAATACGAACATATTTAGTAAATTTTTTTAAGCGCCCTCTATACTTTTCAAATTTTCAGCAACGATTTTATCAATAATAGCAAGCGTTTCGGACACTTGTTTTTTGTTTTGTTTCAATTCCTTATTCAAACTCGCTTCAAATTTTGATTTAAAACTATTGTCTTTCCAATCGATTAAGGCTGCGAAGGAATATTCCCCGCTGCCAATGGGGTGGAGCTTATTCAGTAAATGAAAGGCTTCAATTTCTTTTTTAAACTCAGGAGTAATTTTTTCTTTCAAGTTGGGAAATAACAATTGTGAAGCCTTGTACAGATTATCAAAACCCGATTTAAAGCCCTCAAATTTTAAAACATGCATTAGCTCATTGTTAGTTCGCTTGATTGCCCATTTAAGCTTTTCTTTGAGGTATTCGCTTACCGCATAGTGAATAGATGTGCTGTAAGTAGTGTATTTGTTTTTAAGCCCTCTTAAATCGTATTCGCAATCGCTATTTTTTGTCTCAAATTGTATGATTTTTTGAAGGATGTTCGACTCAAAGGCAATTAGATTAAATAATCCCGGATCGTTCAGCGTTTCGTAATACATACCATACTTACTGCGAATTTGTGTGTTTTTGCGGTCGTAGGTAATTTGTATGTATAAGGGATAAAAGTTTTTTCCGCTACCATCAGTGCATTCCGGTATCAGGTTCTGATTTAGAAATGGTTTTATTGTAATCTTCTTTTGAGCTTTCATGATGCAAATATACAATGTTATTATGAAAAACAAAATATAATAACATTGTTTTTTTGCTTGAGCGGTAATTACATCGCTGTCCGACTAAAACCAACGGGTTTCATTTAGCATCAAGGCTTTCGGAGGTTGTAGTTTTTTAAAAAAACACCCTCAAAAAGGAACACTTGGGCGCAGGAGGATTTAGTACTGTTTAAATAATTTCTTCCTCACCTGAGATAAACTCAGTAAGAATTAAATCCAATTTTTTATCCCTTAATTTTTGCAATGTTCTTTCGATTAACTCCTTATTATTTGAGTTCTGTTTCAAATGATCCCTAAGTTTTTGTAAAATGTTAATTGAAAATATTAATTCTTCTTCAAGTGTCATGTCTTATAGATATTGCTACGAAAAGATCCCTGTATGGAATATACCGTTTATGTTTAAAATCCTCATGTGTCAATACACAAAATACTTTAACCAAACTTATACCGTTTCGTTGTAAAAAAGGTTGTTTCAGAAAACTATCAATTAGATAAATTCCTTCGTCTGGTATATCAATCCTACGCCCAATTAATTTGTTATACTTATTACAAAAATCTTCATATTGATTTTCTTGTAAATTGGAATGTATGTGATTTAACTCATCATTTTTTTCATCCTCGTAATCTTCAATCATATAAGGAAATTCATAAACTGACAATCGTGCTGCTTCACCAATTATGCTATCGCATAAAATTTTATCTCTATCCTCCTTTTTAATCCTCTCTTCCAAAACTTCTTTATCAATAAATTCAGTTAAATCCTTAGCTATTGATGCAAGCATCGAATTATATTCCCTTGACCTTAGCCGATCAGATAAAGCATTAATCTGAGAGTTAAAATTTAAATTTTCTACATTATCAGGCTCCTTATCGAAGTCAAGGACAATATCTTCTGTAAGTCTTTCACCTGTTAAAGCATCTTGATAATAAGAATACATCGTTTTGCTTTCATGACCATCATAAAAATTAATGTAAGCACAAACAATATTGAAGAGCTCTATGTAACAGTATAGCGATCCATTTGTATGTGTTCGAATAACTATAATATGAGATACTTCATCTGATTGACAGGTTCTAATTTCATTTGAAGCATTGCAGAATACAACATTTTTTAAAGTCCTATCCATCTTATTAACCCTGTCCGATAGTTCCTTAATCTTAGAAATATCTAAACCAGAATAAGCATAGAATTCGATTGCGATTTTATTTAATTCCAAAATAATCTCTGGAGAGATTTGAAATTTTTCCTCGACTTTAATTGGAAGTGATGTTGAATCAGTTTTCAATACACAGCTATGTAGAGGTCTATGGCCCTTCTTCAAAAGTTCATTAGCCTGTTTTTCAAAATATTTTAAGGCATTCTTGCTATCACCATTAATGCTGAGATATGTTTTCCCCCCCCTTTTATTTACCAAAATCTCAGGTTTCACTTGCGAAATATTTCCACCTTTACTAAATAAAAATATCTTTCCATCAGGGTCTTCTGAATAGACTGATTTCGCATTTTCAAACCCTAATATTATTAGGATTGTGTTGAATAGTTTTTTTATTGCTGGTTCAAGTTGCTTGCCAAATTTATCGGAATTGCATTTTTGGCATATTAAGTACTTTGAGTGCAGCCGACCATTTAAACAATCAGGAATTATATGTTCATCAGAATTATCCAATGAGTTATTACAAAATATACAGTTTTTGAGTACTTCCTTATTGGTCATCTTACCTAAGATTAATTCAATTCTTAAATCTACCAATTTAAAAAAACTGGATTTTGATCACCACTTGCCTTAAATTAGTAATGGTTAAAATGGCGCAGAATCATCGTCAATGTTCATTTTACTCGAAAACGTTATTGATGGTGAAATATCTTCATTTGATATATCTTCCTTTTCGGTTGCAGTCTCTTCATGAAACACAGAAAAGTCTTCTACATCCGCTTTTTTCTTTTTTGAATAGAATTAGCCCGTAACTTCCTTCCACTAAAATAAAAAGTCATGTAGGCTTATCTATACAATCACCTTACCGGGCACAACCAGCGGATATAATTCAATAACTATTCTCCCGTTTGTTTCAATTTCTAATAACATTGCATACTCAACTCCCTTTATTAAGGAATCTCTATTGCTTTTACTTATAGCGGTTACAACCTGTTTTAGCATTATTTTTACGTATTTGTTAGTAAGTTCCTTTCCCTTTATTTTTGTCGTAACGATCATCATTTAGATTAATATGAGGAAGGTTTCCCAAGTGATATCTTCCGCTCTTTATTTCCTCAACAACCTTTGCTCTGGGAATTCCAAATTTATCAGAAATATAATGATAGTGGGCTTGGCCATCCTTCCATGCCTCTTTTCCTCTTACACTGTTAAATGTAAAAAAGAAACAGTGCCATGTGCTGCCCTTATCTATAAACATTGCAGAGACAAAATTTCTATGTGCCATCACTTGTTTTAGTTGTCCATCAGAAAGATTAGTTTGCCCAATTTTATTAACCTCGTTACCTTTTACCTCTATAAATACCGGTAGTTCATTTGGGTCAAGTCCATTGGGTAGGTGTTCAGCAGTATAAGTGCTGAATAAAAAGTCAAATTCAGTTTTCGCTCTAAAAATAAATGCGTAAAGTTGTTCCTGGGTAATAGATAATCCTTTGAGTAATTTGACTTGATTGTTCTTTTTGGTTGCAGTTAATATCGAAAGAAGATTTTCAGGTATTGTTGCCGCAAAAAACAAATCCATTTCCTTTTTTAATGATCTCGATGCGAACTTTAATGCCTCACCTTTGAGTATTTCAGGTGAATACGGTAACCCAGAGTTCAAAAGAAGTTTTGTAGTAAGAGATGCACTCAATTCAAATATTGCATTGGCAACATGCTCAATGGGGTCAACGTATTCCACATCAGGAGAATGGAAATGCATTTGTTCTCCACTTCCATCTGGGAGTTTTATTTCGTCAAGTCTAAGCATACTATAGGTTTAATAGAAGACAATTAGTTAATAAATTCACTTTTTACAGGCTTCAAAAATGCTGTAACCCAACCTTGTTGCGGTCCAATTGTTCCAATAATTTTAAAATGTCCAGCCAACCTTCTTGAAGATGGTCTGTTGTCGAAAAAAAAATCATCATTTTCGTTTACTTCTATGTAAAAACTGTAACCACCCCATTGCGGCTCTGGTTTTTCATAAAAAGAAAAATGGAATCTATTATTTTCATCTATCCCATAATTCTGATCATTTTCAAAAAAAATATCTAAATAAATAATCTCTCCTGCTTCTTTATTAAAAATAAAACTCACAAAATTTCCTGTATTAATATCTATATCTACGCTGCCCTTACCAATGCCTCCTTTAAAACGTGCAGGTGGTTTTTTCTTACTTGAATCTCTTATTTGAAGAATAAAAGCTGCAGCTGCTATTAACAATGCTAATATTCCAACAATAGATTCTATGCTGAAATTCATACTTTAACCTTTTGAGATTGACTTGCCAATTGTTTAGTCAATACATCTGCCATATAATCGCGAGAGATACCTTCTCTGATAAAAAGCGCGATAATTTCAGAATAAATCAAGCGATCCTTTTCAGATGGTAATTTATATTGAAACGGAATGACGTTTGTGTCTTCACAAACCGACACTGCTCCAAAAGTTGCATGGTTTTTAAATTTGAAATACTCACCAATAACTACATGATTTAATGCAAAATATTTAACAAAATCATGTGGATTCATAACAACATTTAAGCCCTTGTGATCCGACTGTACCGAGGTATATATCATCCCTGGAATAAAGTCTAAAAGTGTCTCTGAGATTAATGATGATATCATATACTTTTCATTTTCATCAGGTCCTACTTTTTGTACCATGTGTTTTCCATATAATTCAAGAAATTCTATGAGATCATCTGAAAGATTATCATTCTTAAATGTCTCATTATAAGCATTACGAATTTCTGTAACAATTAAACTTTCGGAAGAAATTGTAGATGGTGGTTTCAAGACAGACAATTTAAAATCTTCTATAGCCTCCCAGACTCCAACTGCATAAACTTCGGAACCGTCTTTATCATTTCGTGCAAGATCACTGATTTCTGCAATTGCTGTCACGTCCCCAGGTATATACTTTTTCTCCTTATTGTTTTCATCTTCATTTCCACTTTTAATGGAACCATAGAATTTTGAAGACTCCAACCAGTTGCATCTGCCTATTGTTTTAATTTCTTTTTCATCAGGTCTATAAGAAATTTCGCTTTCAGAATGTGGAATATCTGAAACTTTGCGAATCGGACGGCATCTAAATATTTTTTGTCCTTTTGCAATAGTGGTTGTAATTAGAGGCAACATCCTGAGCTCTCCACTTAAACTTGACAGCAATTCTTCAGTTTGATTTACTGAGTAATCAAATGATTTAATAATTTCGTTTGTTCTCTTCATAATGGTTTGATTTATAGTCATTATGAAGGCAAAATTAATGAATTCGAAACGTCTATTTATAACGAGTTATTCACATTTATTTAAGAAATTATAGGACTCAGGAGCTCAAAAATCTTGGTCTAACTGCGATGTAATTACCGCTTGAGCAAAACAAGAAGTAACTCTTATTCAATTTCCATCCTTATTTGATTCAAAGCTTCATATTGCATTTTTACTTTATACCATATTTTTGTGGATTCAGTGCCTGTTTTTATAGAATAACTTATAGCTAATTGATGCTCATCAAAAAATGTTTTTTTTTCTTCAACACTGTTAGGTACAAAGCGATTAGGATAAAGTTCATTTGCAATTGATGCAATAGGTAACTTTATATAAAACATTCCTCCTCCATTACACTTATCAAAATCTATTTTAAGTTTTTTGCGCTCAGGGAAAAGTAAAACTATTTCTTCAAATTCGAATGAAACATTTTCTCCGTAGATTGAATGTTCAATAGAATTTATTTCTTGATTTTCCCCCATTTCGATAAGTTTTAAATCTGACTTAACATCGTTAGCAGTGAGGACAAATTCCCTTGAAGGACCATTTCTTTCGGATGTGTAAAAACCAAGTGATTGGTTCAGGCTAAACTTTACACTCCGCATCATTTCTTGCTCTAAGAAATAGTCGTTAAAGTTTTTAAAGAAAAAATTTGATTTTCCGGTTTCCCAAAAACTTCTTGCAATGTAAAAATATACCTCACTCTCATTTAAAGAAGTAAATAATATTCTAGCATAAAGCTCTTTTGCATCTTTATCGATTTGTTTTGAGCTCAAAATATAGTCAAGTATCAACTGAATGTTTGAAGCAGATTTTATAATAATTGCTTTATCAATATTTTCATCAGCTAGTGGATAAAAGTTGATTGTTTGGTAATTTGAATATTGCGAAGAAATTTGATAATCTGCGACTTTGTAGAATTTTATTCTGAACCTTCTGAAGCAATCATTTAGCTGATTATAGCCACTCTTGTCTTTGGAACTATTTCTATTTAAATCAAAAAATTCTTCATCAAAACTTTTAATTATTCTAAAATGGTTTTCTATTAAATTAAAAAAAGTTGTTTCAAATTGCTGTTGATTAAAAAGTTTAGTTTGCCGATTTTGTTTATCATCTTGCGCCTTATTTGAGTCTTGCTGTTCTTTAAAGGTTGCGTATATTAAAATGATGCCTGCAAATGAGAGCAATGTTCCAATTACTCCGGCAATTAATTGAGCATAATTACCTGTTGCTTGTTCGAAAAATTTGTATGGGATTATTTCGCTATGGAAGAAAAAAAAAGTAATAAAAAGAAATGCTACCAATGCAATAAATGCAATAGCAATAGCCATTGTGGCGCTTAAAATCCTAAATCCGTTCTTGGGCTCAGTTTTTTCTTCCATTTAATTTTATTCTTAGAAAACGTCAACTCACTTCAATAACAAATCTGTAGTCAGTATCATCCTCAATATAATTGCCAATTAATAAATTCCGATTGCCGTTTTTATAATGACAAAAACTTATGTCATGCGCTTCATATCCCTGAATTTGAATAGTACCCTTGTAATTAAAATCATTATTTGTAGTTGCATTTATGCGATAAACATAAATATCCCAATTGAATGAAAATTCGCAAATGTTATTGCCAATTTTAAAGTTATCAATGCTTGAATACCAGAGATGTGTTTTTTCATAAGTCTCTTAATTGCCCAAATTTTCACTTTCAATTCCTTGAATGTTGCCTTTCATATAATGTCTATTTTTAATTTAAATTTTATTTTTCTTAAAATTCTCCGCCTGTTCAAAAATCTCTACATACACTTCATCCCTTTCCACCGGTGGATAACCAAACTCATCCAATAATAAAATCAAACCAACTTTCAAAGCTGATTTAATATCATCACGTTTATTCCAATCAGGAAATTTGGCTTGTCCATCAACCAAGTCTTTCACAGCTTTTGCAAGGTCAATCATTTTGTCATCAGGATACTTGAAGTCGTATTTTACACACAGTTCTTTAAGAATGTCGTAAAATGCTTTTTCTTCAAAGTCAATTCCTAAAGCGTCTCCTGCTGCAAATTCTTTGTGAACTTCCCAAATCAAGTCTGTCAAAGCGTTTGCCATTTCCTCATACACTTCACTTCTCAAAATATCATTTACATCACGGTTGTTGTAGCGTTCAACAAGAGCTTGCATCTTTTTAGTAAAGTCAATTCCTTTTACACGATTTACTTTTTTAATTTCTGCAATCACTTTAGCCAATAACTGTTGAAGCAATTTGATTTTAGTATTCGGCAATTTGATTTTATCAATTTTCGCTAAATAATCTTCATCAAATATGTCTTGTTCGGTTTCTGCTTCATCACCGAGCTTGAAAATTTCTTCTACACCTTCACTTTGCAACGCTTCTTTTATCATTTCCCGAACTTTAGCGTTCATCTGTGCTGTGTCGGGTGCATTACCTTTGGTGAGTTTGAAAACAATAGAACGAACTGCCAAATAAAAATGTGTGTAATCTCTTTCTAACTGAGTTAATTGTTCGCTTCCTGCACAAATATCATAAGCGGCTTTTAGTCGCTTTACCAAGCCCATAAAACGGGTTTCAAAGTCTTTGCTTTGTTGCACATATTCAGCAGCCAAATTCAACGTATTTAATTGCTGAATAGTAGTGCCTTTAAAATATTTTGAATTGTCAAAGGTGTGAAACAGTTTAGCCAAAAGGTCTAAATGATTTCTTACAATGATTATAGATTCAGCAATGTCTTCAAAATTATCTTTGTCGCCTTCGCTGTATTGCTTCAAGGCCAGATTCATTTGTGTTTTGATGCCGATATAATCCACAACCAAACCTTTGTTCTTTCCTTCAAACTTGCGGTTTACTCTTGAAATAGTTTGAATTAAATTATGTCGTTGAATAGGTTTGTCAATGTAAATGCTATCCAAGAACGGCACATCAAAACCTGTGAGCCACATATCAACTACTATTGCGATTTTGAAATTCGATTTTTCATTTTTGAATTGTCTGTCAAGTTCTTTGCGATAATCTTTTGTGCCTAACAAATCATACATATCTTTTTCATCGTCCTTTCCTTGGGTGGCAATCAACTTTATTCGTTCAATGGGTTTTAGTTCTCGTTTGTCTTTGTCGGTGAGTTCTGCTCCTTCTTCTGCTGCAAGTATTTCATTCCATTCGGGTTTTAGGGCAATAATGTTTTTATACAACTCATAAGCAATTTCACGAGTGCTACACACAAACATTGCTTTGCCTTTCACGGTTGAACCTTCCGAAACTCTGTTTTCATAATGGTTTACAAAGTCTTCGGCAACTGCTTTTAAACGGTCAGGGTCGCCAATGATGGCATACATGTGTGCCATTTCCTTTTTGCTCTGTTCAATCTGATTTTCGTTGCTGCCTATTTCAGCACACTTGGCGTAATAATCTTCAATCTCTTTGAGTTTGGAATTGTTCAACAACACTTTTGCTGCTCTGCCTTCATAAACAATCCGCACAGTGATTTCATCTTTCACCGATTCGGTCATTGTGTAAGCATCCACCACTTTCCCAAATACATCCAACGTTGCATCTATGGGAGTTCCTGTGAAACCAACAAATGTGGCATTGGGCAATGAATCGTGCAAGTATTTGGCGAAGCCATAAGTTTTGGTAACGCCTTTCTCGGTAACTTTTACTTTTTGGTCAAGGTTTACTTGGCTTCTGTGAGCTTCGTCAGAAATACAAATCACGTTTGGTCTATCGGTAAGAAGTTGTGTGTCCTCCGTAAACTTGTGAATCGTGGTTAAGAAAACGCCTCCGCTTTGTCTGCCTTGAATTAATTCTCTCAAATTGGCCCTGCTCTCCACACTTACAACAGTATTGTCGCCTATGAAATTTTTAGCATTGGTAAATTGTCCCGAAAGTTGGTCATCTAAATCGGTACGGTCAGTTATTAAAACAATAGTCGGACTTTCAAAGTATTCGCTCTTCATCAACAATCTTGTGAGATAAAGCATAGTAAAACTTTTTCCGCATCCTGTGGCACCAAAATAAGTTCCACCTTTTCCGTTTCCTTCGGGCTTTTGGGCTTTTTTGATATTGTCATATAATGCTCTTGCTGCATAGTATTGCGGATAGCGACAAACAATTTTTTCATTTTTCTTTGAGCTATCAGGAATGTAAATGAAGTTGCGAATAATATCTCGTAATCGGTTTTTGTGAAACATTCCCTGTATGAGTGTAAACATACTGTCAATGCCGTCCACATCTTTTGCCAAACCTGCCACTCTGCGCCAGCCATAGAAAAACTCATACGGGGCAAAGAATGAACCTGACTTGTTATTTACGCCATCGCTAATAACACAAAAAGCATTGTATTTAAACAGTTCAGGAATATCTCTGCGGTAACGAACCGTTAATTGCTTGAAAGCATCGAAAATAGTGGCTTCTTCACGAATGGCAGATTTGAATTCAAATACCACCAAAGGCAAACCGTTGATATAAACAATACCATCAGGAATACGTTTTTCTGAACCAATAATTTCTAATTGGTTTACAAACTTGTAAATGTTATTGTCTGGTGGATAAACTTCTTCGGGTTCGGCAGCAATAGAAATTAACTGGGCTGCATCAGGTTGGCGGTGTTTGTTTAGTCCTGCGTAATTGATAAGCTGAATGTAAATATCTTTTTGGCTGCGGTCTTCTCGTTTGAGAATAAAACCGTCTGAAAGCATTTTTAAAAATGTTTTGTTGCTTTCATAAAGGTCGGAAGCGGAAAGCGATTTGAGTTGAAGAATAATAGATTTGATTTCATTGACTGTAATGCCTTGCCCAGCGTATTGTGTTAAAAGAAAGTTTTGTAAATCTTCTTCTATCAATACTTCTTCAGACTTACGAGTTAAAGTATTGCCTAATCGGTAGGGAAATCCTTCTTGCCCTAACAATTCGATAAATGCTCTCTCTAATTTTTCTTCCGTGAATTTCATTTATTTAGAGCCAACATTTATAAAACTATTGAAAAAATCAATCAATCTATCTTTTAAAATTGCTTCACGCTTTTCAATATCATCTTTTGTCCAATCATTATTTTGATAGTTTGCCAAATCTCTAACAACTGAAATTTCCGAAGACCTATATTTATCTTGCTTCCGCTTAAAATAACCATTACCGGCCTGAATATTTAGTTTCTTCTCAAAAACAATTTTATTTCCGAATTTGTCTAAGTAATCCCTTGCATCTTCTTCTTTCCATCCAAAGTAATTTGTAGATTGCCATTTCCTAGGAAATATATGTTCAATTTCAACTTCTTTTTTTATGTAGTCTTTTTGATCAGGATGTAAATAAGCGTCAAGTAGCAATAAGCCTTTGCTGATTTTAGAACTAGAAAATGTTTCATATCGATTAGCTAAATAGGCTTGAGAAAAATTGTAGTAAAGACCTAAGCCGTTTCCATAACTAATTGAAATGCAAGCGCTATAAATATCATCTTTAATTGCGTTTACAGTAGGCTGTTCAATAAATTTTGCAAATAAAAATGCAATAAGTTGTTTCAGGAATATCTCAAAATCATCTTTAAAATTTTCATTTACTCTGTTTGTATAGTAATAAACACTGGTAACATATTTCCAATATTCATTTGGGTAGTTCATAAGAACGTGAATATATCTGAATGCTGAAGTACTGATTTGGTAGGGTTCATTTTCTTCAAGGTAATCAGCAGGATTTTCATAATTATTAATATACCACCAAAAATTAGAGAGTTTAATAATTTCTGAAAGACAGTTCTCCTCTTTTAATCTGGAATAGAAATCTTGAGCATAAAACTTTCTTAAGCCCACCTCTTTTGTTTTATCATTCGCTTTAGCTCTTAAAATATGAGTATAATACCTAAAGACATCATCTATTGAAATATTAGCTTCAGTGCAAACTTCAGTAAGCTGCTTCCATTGCTCAGTAAATTCCTTTCTTTCAGCCGAAGACTTATAGTTCTTATAAATTTGAGCTTTAAAAATATCAGAGTCTGCCAAAGGAAGCCCTCTATCATTTAATGTTGAAAAAATTGTAAGGGCAGTTTCCTGCTTATCACATTCAATTGGTAATATAATGCATCTATTTAGTATTGCCACACATAAGCTATACCATTTTGTCGGTTTAGATTTTGCGTATTCATCACAAGAGCTTTTGAAAAATTGATAATTAATTGAATAATTATCTTCATGAGCCTTCTCTACTTCACCTTTAACTAGTATGTTATGAAATACCTGATTATCGCTATCGGTTGCAACATCAGAATATATATGTATTTTACTGAAATCACTTACTTTTTTAGATATTGAATGTACATCCCAAAGACATGGACCTACTTGCATTTTAAGACCTAATACATCATCATCATCTTTCATTGATTCCAACTTCTTGTAAAAAGCTCTTAACATTAAAAAAAGCGAAGTAAGTCGTTGCTGTCCATCAATTACTTCTGGATTTTTTTCTTCATTTTCAGCAGTAACAATGGTTCCTAAAAAATATTCCGTGTCTTCTGGATCATTTTCAAAAAAATTAATAATATCGTTCCAAAGAGTTTCACATTTTTCTATGTCCCATCTATAAGGGCGTTGAAAATCTGGAATAATAAACCTTCTTCCTTGCATTTCACTTAGTAATTTGCTGATCGTTTTTCTACTTACATGTAATTCCGCCATATTATTTTTGTTACAAATTTTTTCTTAATTCAAAATCTTCCTTTCTGTCTCTTAGTTCTATTGCCTTATCAATGTATGTTGAAGGTTTAATAATAAAATCCTCCCATTTAATTGACGGGATATATGAAGCATCACCTGTGTAAACATAGCTACCATTGCAAAGTCGTCTGTTAGGGACTTTTACATTGAACATATTTTCTCTTAGTATTTCAAAGAGAATAGGCGTATTTAATGACCGGCAATTACATTCTTCATCTCTTGTAATATAGTAGTCATAACTGCCTAGTTCATCAGGTAACACAACTGCTATAACTCCATTGGTTTTGCTTTTTTGATCTTGCCTATCTTGTTGTTTTAATGAATAAGATATTTCCCAAGGAATCCATTGGTCTTTATCTGCCTTGAAAGGTTCTTTCATTCCTTTAGAGATTAACACTATTGTTACGCTACTGTAAAATATCTTATCACCTAACTTTGAACCAATGGTTGAATCAGCAAGTGTCTCCATGCTTTCATTATCATCTTCTCCTTTAAAGATGTGGTCTTCCTTTTCCAGCTTTTCAGCTACTTTGTCTACATAGTGCCGAGCAGTAGTAGTGATTTTACGTCTCATATTAGAACCAAAATAATTAACTATCTCAAAAAGCTCTAAGTCTTGAACTTTTGAGTCAGAATATTTGTATGAAACAAAAACATTTCTTGCCATAAACTAAATTTTATCGATTAACAAATTTTGAAATAAAGACATATAAGCATAATTCTTAACCAGCATTTCATTTTTAAATTCTGCAGGCAGAAGATTTTCATAAACAACTTTAGAAGCTGCTCCTGCACTTGAAATTGGCAATAAAATAGCATCCGGATGATATTCTCGAAACATATTAAATTCAACTTCAATTCCATCCATACCACCTATAAAAACTGCAGCAACAAATTTATTCTCAGAAAATATTATTTCACGCATTCTTTTAACACTTGAAGGAATGTCACCTAGGTTTTCAGTAAGTATTACATTTTCAAATTTATTATTGTCTTCATGAAACTTTTCTTTAAAGAACTCTGATTGATAAAGAGTAACATGATTTTGTACATTTAATTTCAATTTATCCATTACATAATAAATTAAAGGAGTAATTGATGGATGACCACCCCAAATAATTCTATGATATGGTAGCACAACTGTTGTTAGAGCTATAACAGCATCTCGGATAGCAATAATATCAGCAGTCTCTATATATTTTGGATCTCTGTCCGGCAAAGGAATACTTGCAGATAGAAAAATATTTTTTAATTCTTGCTTAGCCATGATTCAAATTCTTGTTTTTTTAATGTCTTGATATCTACATTTAAATTTTTATTTAACCAATCTAGATGATTAATCCATTTTTCTCTTATCCGTATATCATCATAAATTAACCTAATGCTGATATTACCATAGTTTAATAATTCATTTCTTATTTCAGCAGATTGACAACTTGTTGACTGTGGTATACCAATCGTTGGTATATATATTCTTCTTTCACCGTTTGACAAATCTTCTGTCAAAAATCTTTCTGGTTGTAAAGTGATTTTTTTTCCAATTCTATCAGCAATATTTCTAAATTCTGTAATTAAATTATCTTGCCGTGCGGCTAAATTCCTCGCTCTAACTGATTCAACCTCTTTGATTATCTCTTCAACTATATCATCTTTTAATTTTGATTTATCCCTGTCATCAAATAAATCGGCAATGAAATTTTCTTTAATTAATTGCTTTGGAAAACTGATATGAGATGTATCATCCATTTTTACATTATGATTTGGCCAAACCAATTGAACAATACCAATTTGTTTAGCACCAGCTTCTGCAAATTCTTCTTTACACCAATGACTATTCAGAAAATTTGGTGTATTCAGTAGTAGAATTACATCACAATCCGTCATTTTGTGCCATAATTCTTCTTGAAACGCTTCAGCTTTACCTATTGAATGAGTATCTAAAAAAACATCAAAATTATGCGCTTCTAAAGCTTCAAATAATTGAATGGCAACTGATGTTGATTCATTTCTTTTATAACTAATAAATATTTTTCTTGTATTGTTTAATAGTTCAAAAGATTCTAATGCAATATTTACTATTCTGTCTTCTTCAATTTTTTTGTACTGAATACCATTTTGGTTTTCTAAAATGCATGGTATTTCCTTTGAGAAGGAATCATTATTAAAATAAATAGGCAATATCATAGTGCCTTCATTCAATAACCTCTGAGTAATATCCAAATCCTTAAAATTTCCAACCACATCACCAAAATAAAATACAAATGCCGGCTGATTACCTAGGTATTCAGCTTCAAAATTACCTGAATTAATAATTTTAACAGAACTATCTGGCAATTTCAAATCTTCTAATTTTTTAGAAAACAATTCTATCACATCATCAATTATTGAAACTTTACTGCCTAATATTATTAGCTGATATTTATATCTCATATTTTTTTTAATTTTCTATTGTCGCTAATTTCGAAAGAAGCAAATCTTTCAGTTCCTTTAGCATTTGGTTTTGTTTCATTTTATTCTCAATTATTTCAAAAAAAGGAGAAACGGTCTTGTGAAACTTTAGCATAATGTCATTTAGTGGCACTATCGTTGACAACCCTTTAATGTCATTTGAATTGATGCTACCTCTGATACTTTGAGCATCAGAATCATTTCTTAATTCCTCGTATCTTGAATTAATGTTCAGGAAAATGAAATATGAATATTCAGTACTTATTGGTTCTACAGAGATAACAGATTGGTTAATATAAACATCATTAAAAATTAGAGCAGATTGACCTCTAGTTTTACCCTGACCCGCAGTTGCAATTACAGTACTTAATCTTTGTGTTTTTTTTGTGGTAGAGTTCTTTATACCTTCCTTAGTGATTTTTTTTTCTGTACTAAGAATATATTTATAGCCAGTCTCACCAGAAGAAAACCAGTAATAATCACCATTCCAATATTCATCAACTTCAGTTGACGGAGTACCACCGCTAAATATTTTTTTGGAAATCATACTTAAATCACCAATTGTCCACCCCTCTGGCAAATTCTGTAAATCAATACCTTCCACAAACCACTGCCTATAAATAGCTTGTGCGGTTTCTTCGAGTTTTTGTATCAGTTGCTGGTTGAGTGCTATGCGGTTTTGTATGGTGTTGTATTCTTTTACTATTTCTCGTTGTTTGTCGGGGTGGGGAACTGGCAGAAGTGTATTACACATTTCTTCCCAATCAAAAATTTCTCTTGCACTGCCGTGACTTTTAAATCTTGCGTAACGGTCAAACTCAGGTCTGCGAAACCACATCATCAAATATTCGGGTTCAAGTTCGTTGCTGTCTTTTACTTCAAAAGGAATATATGCTTGTGAAATCAACGCTTTGTCATAATCATTAAACAAAGCAATTGTAAATTTATCTCCGTTTCTTGATGTTACAGGACCATAAGCGAACTGATTTTTATAAATGGTTCTGTATGTTGACATATCAGTTCCTATTGTATTCGCAATAGAAGGAATAAATTTTTTTGAAATACTCAAGCCCATTAATGGTAAATCTCCCAACTCATTGTTGCGACCTACAACAAGTTGTATGTATTTACCCAATGGTTTATAATGTGATTTCATAACCCAATTCTTTAAACACGGTTAGTAAATCATTTTTTGAATTAGCTTCTGCTTTTAGTAATCCTGCAAATTCGTTTTGCAGGATTTGCATTTTTTTGTCAAAGTCAATATTCTCGTCACGGTTTACAAACTCAATGTATTTGCTCGGAACGAGTGAAAAATCTTTTTTGGCTACTTCATCAAACGTTGCCGAATAGCAGAATTCAGGAACGTTTTCAATATTTTTAGTTTGCCATTGGTGGTATGTACTTGTTACTTTTTGAATATCAGTCTCAGAAAACTGTGTGTATTTCTTTTCAAATGGTTCGCCCATTTGTCGCAAATCCATAAATAAGATTTCCTTTTCACGGTCACGGTTGTTGCGGGTTTCGACTCCCACTTTTTTATTTTGTGCTTTTTTGTTTTTGTTCACAATCCAAAGCGTAACGCTGATGTCGGTGGTATAAAACAAATTACGTGGCAATACCAAAATGGCTTCCACCAATTTATTTTCAATCAGTTTTCTGCGTATTTTATATTCTTCGCCACCGCCACTCAATGCACCGTTTGCCAATATAAAACCTGCAATACCATTGTCGGAAAGTTTAGAAACCATATTTAATATCCAACCATAATTGGCGTTGCTTTTGGGAGGCACATCATAGCCTCTCCAACGTGGGTCGTCTTTCAATTCGTTCTCGGCACGCCAATCTTTTTGGTTAAAAGGTGGATTAGCCATTATGTAATCTGCTTTAAGGTCTTTGTGTTGATCGTCTGCAAAAGTGTCGGCAGCTTTTTCACCAAGATTGCCACTAATGCCTCTAATGGCCAAATTCATTTTCGCCAGTTTGTAAGTCGTGTTGGTGTATTCCTGTCCGTAAATGCTAATTTCTTTTTTGTTGCCGTGGTGTGCTTCAATAAACTTAATACTCTGCACAAACATTCCACCCGAACCACAAGCTGGGTCATAGATAATTCCCTTGTAAGGTTCAATCATTTCGGCAATCAGGTTTACAATGCTTTTGGGGGTGTAAAATTCTCCTTTGCCTTTTCCTTCTGCCAATGCAAATTTTGAAAGAAAGTATTCATACACTTTCCCAACAACATCTTGCTTCGGGTCTTTGATGGTGTCAATGTCGTTAATGGTATCAAGCAAAGAAGCTAGTTTGGTTACATCCAAACCCAAACGAGAAAAGTAATTGTCGGGCAATGCACCTTTCAGTGCTTTGTTGTTTTTTTCAATAGTATGCAATGCTGTGTCAATGAGCAATGCAATGTCGTTTTGTTTTGACTTTTTTATAAGGAGACTCCACCGGCTTGTTTCTTCCAAAAAGAATACGTTGCTCATATTGTAGAAGTCAGCCAGTTCAAGGTATTTGTCTTTGCCTTCTGCAATCAATTTGGCTCGATGTTCTTCAAACTTGTCACTGGCAAACTTTAAGAAAATCAGGCCTAATACTACGTGTTTGTATTCGGCAGGCTCTACGCTACCTCTCAATTTATTAGCTGCTTCCCAAAGGGTAACTTCAATGCTTTTTTCTTTTACTTCTTTTTTTTGTTTTGCCATTTTTGGGTATAAGTATTTTAAGTCTAGGAATTTGCTAAGTTATAAATACTTAAAGTTATTGTTGTTGCGTGGACAATAAATGTTTACAAAGGTTTTGCTTATGACTTAGGCAAAACCAAATTTATTATTTGTGAGATGGCAATAAAATTGAATTAAAAAAGACGTACGTTGTAAAAATAATCTACGGAACTTGATATCTATCTTTTTTCAAATGATCCATTTGCTCTGTGCTTTTTGTCTCTTTATTCTGTTTAAGTATAGTCTATGAAATTAGCTTTTTAATAGCGTCAGGGTCAAAACTAATTAAACGTTTATTTGCCAGCAAAATTGGAGCTGCACCTTTGGTTTGAGGAACTCTAACGCAAATAATTTCTTTATGAAAACTGTTTGCAAGCTCAACTTCTGCTTCAATCCATTCATGATTATGTGTGTCTTGTCCAATCAATACTAATATTATGGCAGCGCCTTCAATTTTGCTTTGAATATGTTTCTTGATTGCATCTTTACCAAGTGGGCGTTTATCTTCCGTTTCATGGGTAATTATTACATCCCCAAGTCGGTTGTTCATAGCCCATTTTTTTATTGACTCAATTCTATGACTGTCTTCAAAAACGCAACTAATAAAAATTGATTTACTCATGAAAATATATTTTATGTTTATCGTCCTGCTTCATTTGCCGCTTCTTCAACCCAAGATGAAAAGTTTTTGTGTCCATCATCATTTATCCAACAAAAAGTATTGAACATTTCAGAAAAGCGAAATGATTTTCCAAAATCATTACCCTTCCAAAAGCTATCTTCAAAGTAAAGTGTATTTGACTTCTTATTATTTATTTCAGGTAAGTCAGAGTAAACGACCCATTTGCGATTTATCAATTCATAAAACCGAATTTTCCTTCCATCCTCTGAAATTTGAAATGCAAGACGGTCAAGTGGATTAAGGCCTCTTGCTGAAATTGCTTGTTGTTTGCCTCTGATTCTATTAATATAAACTCCTAAAATTCCGTTTCCTCGGTCAAAACTTTTTATTAGTTCATAATTAACCCAACGCCTATTTGCCGTTTCTTCTCCAATTAGAATTGCCGTTACCGATGTTTTGTTTAAACCATTCTCAATAAGCTTCATTATTGCTATTGAACCTTTGGTTTTATCCTTTTCCCAAATTGAACCATCAATAAAAGTTTCTTCATTTTTATTGATTAGCCAACTGTGCCGAACAACGTTTACTTTGAAGTTCTTTACATCGTCATAAGCGAAACTAAAAAAAACATATCTTGCCATTATCTACCTGCTTTTTTTGCTGCTAATTCAATCCATTTTCCCATGTTATTATAACCGTCATCATCAACCCAGTCATAAGTTTCAAATCGTTCCCAAAAATATTGCTTGTCATCAGAACTCTTTTTAAAGAGAGGGCCAAATGAATTACTTCCCTTTTTATCAATTTTCCCGTCTTTATTCTTTTGTTGATGAATATAAATACCCAAAATGCCATTGCCCTTTTCCCAGCTTTTTTCTAACTCATATTTTACATACGGACGATTGTTGGTGTCTGAACCAATCAATACAACAGTTACAGAAGTTCCTTCAAGCTGTTTATCTATCCATTGCTTTATTGCAGTCTCTCCTTCTTTCTCTACTTTCTCAAAATCTGCAAAATCAATAAAGCCAGCCGCTTCGTTATTGTCCTTGGTTACCCAACTATTTCTAACTTGATTTGCTCTCCATACATCATTTTCATAATGGAAGCTAAAGAATGTTTTTCTTGCCATGACCTATTTATTTATTTATTGTTTGAATAATTGTGATTACTTTTTTAATTATTTCTTTTGCTGATAATTTATCAGACACTAAATCTGTAATTATTGGAATTATCCACTCTATTCCATCATAATATTTTTCAGGTGCTTTCAAAAAGAATATTTTATATTTTCAATCCCTATTTACCCAAAATAAAGTGCATTATTAGGTCTTAAAAAATTTATCAAGATAGTTTATCCACTTTTATTATTGCTTTCAGCTTGTTTTAATGTTATTTATCAAAATAATTCAAAGAACTCAAATTTATCCCTAGCCACTTTAATAAATTAAATCCCGCTAAAGCAATAAAAAAATAATCGAATTATCAATCCGTAGAAATACGGAAAATGCAACTATCTTAAAAATAGCTGTAGCTCAACGCTGGTAAATGATTGCTAACTATTTTTGCGATTTCTGCAAAAAACGGGACCGGAAAATTCCGTCAGATTTTGGAAAATGGGGGAGAAAAATATTCGAAAATTGTAAAACACAAAAAGCAAAATTTGGCTTGAGTTTTTTTGTTTTCTGAAATGGAAATGCGCAAGTCAGGAAACGGTGAAAATGATATCTTTTAGCAATTGCCTAATTCAAATGTGAGCGACACTAAGCTAAAATGCGTGGAATTTATCATCCCATTTCATAAAACCGTGTAAATTCAGTAGTTTACAGCACTTATTTGTTACGGCTAAGTCTGTAATTGATTCGAAAAAATGAATTATTGTTACGGATAAATGAGTTATTAATGTGATAAACCGTGTTATTGTTACGGATAAGTCTGTAATTCTTGTATAAAACTGTGTTATTGTTACGGATAAGCCTGTAAATAACATTAAAATCTATGTAAATGGTATGTAAAAGGCATAAAAATGCCATCTAAATAACATTAAAATACTATGCAAACAGGTTACACTTTAGAAAAACTCTTGTAATATGCTCCAAAAAGCTTCAAATTATCAGAAATACATTGGCAACAATCCATTATTTTAAGTGAGAAGTCTAGAATTGCTTGGATAAAGTCCGTTATTTTTAATTCACATCGAGTTAAACTGTGTTTGAATTGAGTAATCGTTTGGGAGCTATTCGAAATTTCTTCGAAAAGCCAGCAATTATTTTTGTTTGATTAGGAATAGCTTAGTTAAAGCTTGAAATAAAAGTATAAAAGCAGCTATTTGATTTTTCGAAAATAAAATGCCTAGAAATCTTTAGCAGTTATCTTGCTACAACAAGTTATAACATCAAAATCGCTCTAATTCAGAATCCAGAAAAATGAAATTGGGTTTAGCCATTATAAAAGCTTGCAGGCAACAATGCAAAAAACAATTTGCGACAGGAGTATTTTGCCTTAAATCTATTTCATGCTTAGATAAATAATTAGCCGCTCAAAGAAAATTATTAAATGAATTGGAAGTAAAAAATGGCATGTTTTATTTCTAAAAAAAAGGGAGTTTTTTTCTTGCTTTTCGTTCCCGCTAAAATCGCCAATATTTTGCTCCTGTTTTATCAAATCTGCCGAAAAAAATTTAAACAAAAATTTGCGATATTCGCAAATAAATTGTTTGATTCCTTTCTATCATTGGTTTGTAGCTATCCAAAAAATAATTGAATTTTCCGTAGAAATACGGATTGACATTTCAATTTATTTTTCTTTAATTGACCCCATCAAATAATTCATCGCCCAAATGCATTTTATTTAGGCTTTTTACTTAGAAGGATTTTCACTTAAAAAATTGAGTGAAAAATGTAAGGTTGGAGTTTTAATTTTTAAAACCGAACTACATGATAAGAACTACCCATTCTCTTTCTAAGCAATTTCCAAGCGCCTTTTTTGTAATCACTCAAATATCATCCTTTTTGAGTATTGACAATCCAAAATCCTTTGTTCAACCTTGTATCGCCAATCCTTTTATCCCAATTTATAACTAAAACGCTACCTCATGAAAAAATTATCCTTTCTTTTTAGAACTGCATTTTTAATGCTTTTATTTAGTTCAGCAGTAAGCGCTCAGGAATTTGATGTGCAGTTAACACCTTCTTTGTATGTCGGTGGTTATAATATAAGTTGCCACGGTGCAAACACCGGCTCAATTAATTTGTTTATAACAGGTGGAGTCGCCCCATACACCTATGTTTGGAATGACGGAATTACAACAAGGAATCGTTCAAATTTGATTGCAGGCGACTATAGTGTTACAGTAACTGCATCAAATGGGGCAAGTGTAGTTAGGGCTATTGGTTTGGTTGAACCTGAGCCATTTAATGCAGCTTTAATTCCAACTGAAAAAAATGGTGGGTATCATATTTCCGAAAATGGTGGGAGTGATGGTGAAGTTAAAGTTGAAGTTTCAGGAGGTGTGCCACCTTATACTTATTTATGGAGCAATGGAAGTACTTCTAGTGATAATATAACTGATGTAAGTGCCGGAACTTATTCAATTACCGTGCATGATGCTACTAATTGTACAGCATTTGGTAGCGTAACTTTAATTGAACCAACTGTCTTACATATTGTAAGTATTACTAGTCCTAAAGTTGTTGGAAATTACAATATAGGGTGTGGAATAGCCGGCTCTATTAACTTACAAGTTTCAGGTGGGACTAATTCCTACTCTTTTGTTTGGGAGCATGGACCAAGTACACAAAATGTAACTGATGTATTAGAGGAAGGAGTTTATGGCGTCTTGGTTATGGATGCAAATGGTGCTGAAGATAGGGCTTATATATCAATGACACGATCGCCTGAAATTTCAGCAACAGCAACTCCATTTGTATATTCTAATAACAAAAACACATCATGTAATACATGTAACAACGGTAGTATTAATTTATCTATAACAAGTGGTACAGCCCCTTATACTTATACGTGGAATAATGGTTCGCATGTTCAAAACCCGAATAATCTTGCGGCAGGTGTTTATTCCGTTGCGATAGTGGATGCAGCAGGATGTACCACCGAAAAAACAGCTTTTATTATAGCACCCGAGCGTGAGGATTGGTCAATGTCCGGTAACACAGGTATTGACCCCACCACCCAATATATTGGTACAGCTGATAATAAAGATTTGGTGTTTAAGCGTTTTAATTCCGAAACAATGCGTTTTACTTCGAGCGGAACAAAATTTAGTAAATTAATAAGTGCCGAAGCAGGGATAGCTTTAAATCCATCAAAAACTTTAAAAATTATAAGTGACTCAATAGCTGGCGAAAAAACAGTGTATTTTGGAAGAGTCAATGCCAATGCGCCTACCTGTATTAGCCCAAATTTGGGTGGGACAAATACCAAATTTTTATTTGAAGGATTTATGACTTCACTTCCATCCAACCCTATAGGAAGCACCAATTCAGCGCTAATAATGGGTTCGGCACCTTGGGATGGAAGTGGATTAATTGATGTGCAAGGCACCGATAATAATGGGGGCACAAACAACGGGCTTTTAATAAATTATTTTTGTGGAAGAGACGTTTCCATTTGCACAAATACAGATCCTGGTTATAACTCTGGGGTAGTTAGAGTTGGAAAACATTTTGAAATAGGTGGCCCTTATGTGCCAAGCGGTTCACCGGAAGTAACAGCAAACATTAATTCAGTTGCAAATACCGGCTTAAAAGTTTTAACAACTACGCCAAATGGAGGATTATATCCTCAAAAAAACACCCAACTCTCGGTATATGATATACGCACTAAAATAATAAGCGGCACCTCATTTAACGGAAGTTGGGATCAAGAACTTTTTTCAATTAAAGGAGATGGTGAAACAAGAATTGGTAGTGATGTTACAACAACCGAACCTTCATTATTTATAAAACCTTTTTTTGATGGAAGTATTTTAACCACAAGTTATGTGGGAATTGGAACCGATGACCCGCAAGAACAATTAGATGTACAAGGGGAGGTGCGAATTTCGGGATTAGCAAATGGACCAAATGCATATAATTTAGTTCAATCGGATGCGAATGGGAAACTGAGTTATGTTTCCACCAATACGCTCAATGGAATTGGCTTATGGGAAACGAATGGTGTTAATGTTTACAGGCCATCCGGTAGAGTGGGTATTGGAACAAGCATCCCATCCACTTATTTAGATGTAATTGCTCCTATGGGAGAAGAAGGGCTGCGAGTTGAAACCTCTAGTGATCCAGCATACACTGCCCAATTAATATCTAGTTCTACTGTAACAAAATTAATAGGAGGCTTTCTAAAAGCCAATAATTTAAATAATGAAGTTTTTTCGATTAATGCCAATGGAAAAACATTATTTGGTGATCCGAATCAACCTTCCATTTTTATTAAACCTTTTTTGGATAATGCAAATAATTATAGTTTTGGTAATGTTGGAATTGGTAATAATGCCCCAAATGCTCAATTTCAGGTAGGACAAGGGGTTGGTAGCATTTCGATGGGTGGATTTTGGAGCTATGGAAATGAGTGGATAACCAATTATTTAGGTTTTAATGCCGCACGCCAAAAGGCAGCAAATTCAGAAGCTGGAACTTGGACCTTTAAAGACAATTCAGGAAATGGGGCATCAGTAATAATGGGGTCACTTGCAGGTGACTTAAGATTTGCAACAATACCGGGTGACAATTCCGGTGAAGTTACTACTACAGATGCCTCAGTTTTACAAAATGTTAAAATGATTATTACTGCTACCGGTAAAGTTGGTATAGGTAAGGATATTAAAATAGGTGGATTTTCAGCAGATTATGATTTGTACGTTACACACGGAATACGAACAGAAAGAGTGAAGGTAGATATCGGTGCAACTGCAGGTTGGGCAGATTATGTGTTTGACAAAAATTATAAAAGGATGCCACTAAATGAACTTGAAGCTTTCATTGCAAAAAACAAACATTTACCCGATATGCCAACAGAATGTGAAGCACAAGAAAATGGTGTAGATTTGTTAGAAATGCAAGTGAAACTATTAAAAAGTGTTGAGGAACTTACCTTGCATATGATTGAGCTTAAAAAGGAAAATGACTTGTTGAAAATTGAGATTGAAAAATTAAGATAACATGAATTTTAAAGTTAGAATTAAATTTTTTTTTCTTCTAGGAATGGCATTTGCAGTATTGGCATCCTGTAAAAGAAAATATGAAGAAGGTCCCTTAATTAGTTTTACTTCTAAATGTAAAAGGCTAGAAAGGACATGGACGCTTTCTTATATCTATATTGATGGCATTGATTCTACAGAGGCGGTTTATAAAGCTTTAGGCATAATTGATAATAAATTTAGAGCAAAATTTATTGAGCCAAGTGATGGAACTTGTTTTAATTACGCACCAATTGATGTGCGAGTTAATATTACAGGGTCTATCTATTATTCTCATCTGCCAGGTTCTTATAAGCTGAGCGAAAATGGAAAATATTTAATTATGAATATTATTCGAACTTCAGACATTGTAAACTTAAAGTATAAGGAAGTTGGGCCATTTTTTACGGATGATTATGTTGAATATAGAATTAAGCGACTAACTAAAAGTGAACTTTGGCTTGAACTAACTTATAATGGAAAATATATTTGGATACATTTTAAAAGTTAATGAATATGAAACGAAATTTATTATTGATTTTTATTTTTTTCTTGTTTTTGCAACACTTTGCAGTTGCACAAATATCCGATGACCAGCAAAGGCAATTAAAATACTGGTATTACAGAGAGAGGCTTAGGACAAAATTTATGCTTGATATTGGCGCTGGACATGGCGAGAGCATACCGGCAAGTTTTAGAACAGATTTCCATCCTACTCCAGGAGGCACATGGGAAGAAGGTGCTGATGGAACTATAACATTATCTTACTATATAATAGCTTTAGTTACAGAATATGATTTATTAACACAAAACGGTCAAAATACTGATGCTACATTAAATGAATTATATTACGCTGTTGAGGCAATAAATAGACTCGATCATTATTGCGAGTCATGGTGGGGATTTACTACATCTTTGAATGGATTTTTAATGAGGGAGGATTTGTGTTTTAATTGTTGGGATGATGCGCTTCACCAAAAAAATAATACATCATATCAATCGGTTATAGATCATTTGAATAATAAATCACAAAATTCTCGTATTGATAATTTAGGTGCTATGTGGATAGCATCCAAGGAGCATATGCTTCCTGAATTTGAAATGAGTATTGATCAAGTACTTCATTTATATATGGCATTAAATGTATTAATAAATAAAATGCCCTCTTCTGTTAGCCCGAGTTTAAATTTTATGGATGGTCCATATAGTTTTTCTAATGAAGCAAAAGAAATAATGAAACGAATAATTGATTATATCCACCATTCTGGTACATTAGTTAATACACCATGGAATTGGCGTATATATGATCCAACTGGCACGCCTACCCTTAACGGTACAGCAAGTGCGTATTTACAAGCTCCCGCACTTTCGTTTGCCAATCTAAATTTCGCGAACCATAATAATCCTACCAAGATTATTAAAACCGCTGATCAAGCTTGGAAAAAACTAGAAAAGGTTTATAAATATATGGTTGGTGCGCCCTTTGTATTCTGGTCAAGTCAAGGGCTGAAATTTTTAGAGTGTTTGACATTTTCAGGACCTTATTATGTAAATAATAATCATGTCCTTCCATTTGGAGCTAAAATAAACCTTTATAGTACAGATTTAAGCCATAAGCATCCAAGAGTAGACCTACCACTTCTTAATCAGTATTTATACGGAATAGCGGATTGGCATGGTAATCCATATTACCGAAATTTATTGGATGAAGCTCCGTGTTATGGTCCTTATAACTTTAGTGAAGATTGTAATACTGTATTATACCAAAGTTACAATTGGTCTTCATCAACTTTATTAGTTGAACCTGAAAGAAGAGGTGAATGTGACCCTGATTTTCCTGGAGAGTATCATGGATTAGATTATATGGTATTGTATAATTTAGTATGCCTAACTAAGAATGAGCCAACAAAGAAGTATTTTTACGATTTATACAATAATACCATGATAACTGATTTTCCAACTTTATCAAATTATGGGAGTTCAAGTGACCCAGCTGATATCATAAGTCATAATACAATAACTGCAAGCAACCATATTTCAAATTCTGGAGATGTTGAATATAGAGCGGGAAAAAGCATTGATTTAACTACGAATTTTACCGTTGATGCACAAGCAAATTTTTATGCCCACATTGATGATGTAGAATGTGTTGATGACGGTGATGTTTTTGAAAGAAAACTTTCGGCAAAATCCATTTCAAATTCGGTTTTGTCAAATTTAAAGCAGCAAAAGAATGTAAATATTAATTTTGAAGCTACAGCCTTTCCAGTACCATTTAATGAAAACATAAATTTAAATCTTTCTATTGAAATGCCTTGTTGGGCTACCATTGAACTTAGGTCGATTGAAGGAAAATTAATTAAGATACTTTCCTCTGGCTTGGTGAGTGAATCAAATTCACTTTTGAGTTTTTCAACAGAGGCACTAGACAAGGGCTTCTACCTTGTAACAGTTGAGATTAATGGGAAAACCAAATCATTAAAACTTATTAAGTCTAAATAAAATGAAAAAATATTTCCTTTTTGTTGCACTACTTATTTGCGAATCATCGTTTCCTCAATCTACTTTTCAAATTCGAAATACTAATCCTGTATTTGGATTTGACATTTCAATTCCTCCATCTAAAGAACTCGACACTTTAGGGTTATTATTATTCGTTGCTGAATCAGATGTTGATAGTACTCAGTATTTTATTCAGTTTGTAAAATCTGATTCATCCTTTAGAGCGTCTATGAATCAAGGCATTTCGACAGATGACTCAAACTATATGCAAGCTAACGATTCATTAGCCGACCCACTTTATTTGAATCGTATTATGTTCCAAAGCTTACACGATAGCACAACAGAACTTTATTTCAACCTTATTGAACAAGCTGATACAAACTTAAAATGTGCTGAAATTGGTGTGGCATATATTGATGAGGAAGACCAAACAGAAAAGGAACTTCATACAAGAATTTACTACAACGGACATGACATTTATACTTTTATTTTAATAGGTTTAAAACGAAGAGAAACCGATTTGAGTATTTTAAAAAATAATTTCTTTAACTCGATTTTTATAAATTAATAAGATGCAAATAACAAAAATAATTATAATTTCTTTTATTCTGATATTTTGCGCATGCAAAAAAGACGAACAAAATCCTGCTTCATCGGAAGATGCTAAAATTCCACCAAGCACAGCAGCATTAAAAAAATTTTCCTGCAATTTAAATGGGACGCTTTTTAATACTGATTCAGCCGATAACAATCCATTTTACATTGATACTTTATCAAATTTCAAAATTTTAGTTTGTGGGGGAATAATTGATTCAAACTTCGTTGGATTTGGTTTTACTTTTCCGGGAATAAATTTAAGTCTACCAGCAACACAAATGAGTTATCCAACAGCATCCGTTGAATTGTCGCGCACGGTAGCAGGTGTTTACTATGATAATTACGTAGCTTTTGCAGCTTCAGTACAGATAACTGCCAATGACAGCATAAGCCATAAAGTGAGTGGAACATTTTCAGGTACTTTAGTAGAGCCTACCATACACGATACAGTTATTATTACTAACGGAAAATTTGTAGGCCTTAGTTATTTTTTGGTCTATTGATAACCCCCAAAATGTTTATAAATTTCAATAATAGTTTTTTTGACAAGATTGGGAATTCCGCTAAAACAAACCCTATTTGATCACTCTCAATTATTGAATTAGTTGGTAAAAACTTTAATAAATCAAAAGAATTCTAAATCTGCATTATCCCAATTGGCTCAATATTTCTATAATTTGTTTTTCAAGAAATTCGTGTAATTCCATTTTTACATATCGCTCGTTTGAATTATTAAGTACATCCCTTAAATTCATTACCTTTGGTAATAAGGTATCATTAATAAAGCAGGTGTATTTGTATCCAATAGGCAACGAAAAAATTCTTGTTCCGAGCTTTCTTTCAACGGAATTACAAAGTGAAATAAGTCTCCATCGAGAAATTTCTTCTTGTTGCGAATATTCCAAAATTTCATTCAGGCATTCTTTCAAGCGCTGATTGGCGTCTTTGACTTTTCTGTTTTCATCATCCTGCTTCATTTTAGCGAAAAACGCTTCCATTGATTTTGAAATATCTTCGGTGGCTGGGGTAGGGGCTATGCTACTTTCCTTTAGTTTCTGTTCTAACCTTATTTCAATGGCATTTATTCTGTCAATCCGCTGCCTTTCTGGGGCTGAACAATTATTCCCGTATTTTAAAATGTTTTGTTTCACTCTTCGGTTGTAAGCTTTTTGTTTGCAAGCACCGGAACAGAATTTTGCATCCATTCGGGTTGGAATAAATTCTCGATCGCAGCATTTACAAATGAGCGTTATTGTTTTAATTGTATTCATGGTTATGGTAATTGTTTAGTTGATTTTTTGTTGATTTGAGTTAGTTATACAGTTGCACCCGCAGCTAAGAAACTTGCAAATTTGGTTTCCACTCTTTTCTTTACATATTTTCGAAATGCCTTTTCGGTTGTATGTCCTGTAATTGCCATCAATTCATTTAAGGCTACTCCCATTGCTTCAAAATTGGTGGCAAATGTTCTTCTTCCAGTATGACTGCTTACCATTTTATAGCGGGGAATGGAGAAGATTAATTTCCTTCCACCTCTTGTTTCACGCTTGGTTTCCAATTCTGTGATACCGGCTTTCAAACAGATTTTTTTAATCTTTTCGCAAAATATTTGCACACAAACGTTGGGTAGTCGGTAATTATAAATTCTCATTATTTCTTCGGCAGCCGGTAGAATTGGAAATCCAATGGATGTATCTGTCTTTTTCATGCGAATGCTTAGAAACAGTTGATTGCCTTCTCTTGAGAATCGGCTATTGTCGAGGCGCACTAAATCACTCCATCGTAAGCCGCAATAGCAATTAAAAACAAATAGGTTTCTTACCTTACCTTCTGTAGTATTCGGGTCAAGTTCTAATGCTTTAAGTTTTGCAATTTCTTGCCATGATAGGGCAATTGTATCTGCTTCTTCCCATTGCGCTTTTACACTTCTATAACTTAAATTACTTATGTACCCTTCATCGGCAGCTGCATTCGCAAATTGCTTTGCAATTTTTATTTCCTTCGCAATGTAATTTTTCGAATAGGGCATATTCTCCATGATTCCGGTCTCTTTGTTCTTATCTCTATAATTAGCATTTATCAACCAAGTATTATAAGCCATCATCCATGATTTGTTAATTTCAGAAAAGTCAAGTTGTTTTTCAGCTTCCAAGAAATCAGGGTTTAATTTTCGCTCAAAATTGTTCATTGCTTTCCATTTTTTTACCAGTTTAGCTGGCGCAAGATTGAATGCCAAAACAATATTTTTCCTCGCGCCACGAAGTGTTTGATGTGTGCCTTCACATAGTTCCATTCGATTGGAAATGTATTTATCAATAAAGCTGATGAAGTCATATACTTCACCTTTTTCTTCCGGCTTATTTTCACCAAACTTGAAGTAGTAGTCGAATTTTTCCTTCAACTCTTTTTCAAATTCATCTTTGTAAAAACGCTTTTTGTTTTTCATCAAGTGACTGAGCAATTCCTCTGCATAAATTTCAATTTGCTTTTTTTGCTCTTTAAGAATTTTATTAAGCTTTTCGGAGTTGGCATTTGTGCTTAAATAACACTTCTTTTTTCTGCTCCAATCTTTGGGTGAAACAAACAGATTAGTGTCAATTGCGATTCTGTTTTTTTCGGCATAAAATATAGCCCAAATACGCTGAGGTGTTTTTTTTGTAAGGTTTCTTGGATGGAAATTAATATTCATTATCTTTGATTTTTAAGGCGCTAACTTTGACGCTTCATTAGCTAAGGTACCATAGAACATAGGCTTTGCCAAGTATATTTATTAACTCAGGAGCCAAAAAACGGATTACGTGTGGGATTACGAAAAATCTAAAAAGCGTATGTAACCCATTTGGGTATAAAAAATAGAAAGCCTTTAGAATCAGGCAATTCAGGAAGCATTAAAGAAGCAAAAAGGTAGCTAAAGTGCTGAATATCAAGCCGTCCGGACCGCTCGAAAAAAGCCTTGTAAGATTCACTCTTGCAAGGCTTTTCTTTTTGTGCTTAGTTTATAGCTAATTAAGAGTTTTTCAAGAATCTTTATATTTGTGATAGAAGCCTGCTTGGAATATCTACTTTAATAAATAAATCATGATAGTTAAACGCAGTATTCAAGTAGTGAGCTTTTCAAGCAACGCTCTCATCCTCAAAATAGATGGAAAGATTATTACAATAAGTCTTGATATGTTATCTCCAAGACTTATGGCAACCGGTGATATGCAACGTAATTTTTATAAAGTCTCCCCTTCCGGTTATGGAATTCATTGGCCGCTGATTGATGAAGATTTGTCTGTTGAAGCAATATTAAAATACAATTAAAGTAGAGAATTTCTAACCCGAGCAAAGCTCTACAGATTAGAAAACGCACGAAGCAAAACTTCGTGGGGACTGGGGTGTTAAAATAAATATTTTCACATGAAAAATATCTATAAAAATATAAATGGCATAATTCTATTTTGTGTTTTTTTAAATACGATAGAAATTTATGCGCAAAATTGGCAATGGGCTAAACAAGCCGGAGGCAGCTCATCTGATAAAATTTCCAATATTTGTACTGACTTTAGCGGCAATGTTTATGTTACTGGAACTTATAGCTTTATTTTTATGAATACTCCAGCCTCAAGCATAAGTTTTGATACAATTACCTTACTTCCAGTTGGAGATAATCAAATTTATATTGCGAAGTATTCCTCCACCGGAGATGTACTTTGGGCAAAAAGTATAGGCGGTAACAATATTATTGGAAACTCTAATATTTATGAATCATCTGGAAGTTTAAGCTTTGATCCGTTCAATCAATGTATATATTTAACCGGAAATATATATGGCTTTGCAGCATTCGGGAGCACAACTTTGTCAGGTTATGGAGTGAGTTTTTATACTAAAATGGATTTGAATGGAAATTTCATTTGGGCAAAACAATTTCCATATGCATTCTCAAGTTTTATTTCAATCGATTCTGATATACATGGAAATCAGATTATTTATGGTTATACATCTGATACAATGCAGGTTGGTCCCAATATACTTTTACCTGGGAATTTTTTCGCTTTATTCGATATTAATGGAAATATTGTATTTAGTAAAAAAATATCATCAAAAACTTTAGAATTTAAAACAGTAAGAAAGGATGATAATATTTATTCAATTTTTAGTGTAAGCAGTAATTCCATAAAAATTGATACAACCCAAATTACTTCATCCACTGCACATAACTTTATTTTGGCATGTTTTGATACACTTGGTTCACTAAAATGGCATAAATTAGTATAGAGCAATTTTTATGCTGGTGCTTTTGATTTATGCTGTGATTTGAATGATAATGTTTATATAACTGGTGACTTTCAATCAAATTTGGATTTTGGGAATTTCCAATTATTTAATTCTAATTTGGCTGATATGTTTATTTGTAAAGCCGATTCAATGGGAATCTGGAAATGGTGCAAACAAGGAAATGCCTCAAATGGAATGGATGGATTGCAACTTTCGCTTGGTTCTGATGGGACAATTTATCAAATGGGCTATCTTGATGGCAATGCTAGTTTTGATACATTTTCTTTAACTAGTTCGGGAAATGGTGAGCATTTTATTCATACACTCAATGATAGTGGTAATAGCCTATCAGCTAGGCTTATAGCTATTAATAGTTTGGCTAAAATGACATTAGATATATCAAATAATATATATATTTCAGGAAGTTTTTACCAAGCAATTTCTTTAGACTTATTCCTATTATCAAGCACTGGCTATGATGATGTTTTCATAGGTAAATATGATTTAACTTTAGATACAAAGGAATTAGAAAAATCTAATTCAAGAAATCAACTGTTTATCCACGCCAACCCCAATGAAGGCAAGTGCAACATTTCAGTGCCCAATGAATTTTTGCACGAGAGAATTCTTGTGCTGAGCATTTACAACAGCTTAGGCAAACTCATCCAACAGAAGAACTTAGAAATGAGCGATGGCAAAGTAAAACTTAGTTTGGAAGCGGAAGCCAAGGGCTTATATAATGCGGTACTAAGCAATGGGACAAAAAGTTATAGTGGTAAGATTGTTTTTGAATGATAAGATAATTAGTTGATGTATAGATTAACTAATGTGGGCTTAGTTTAGAATAATTGAGAATATATGTGGGGCTACCCCTTCTCGCGAAAGTCTACCAACTTGTGCATTACAATAATTCAATAACTCTTCCCTAAATTATATAAGCATTCCAAAGAATTATATAAGTACTTTGTGATTAAGAATAGGAAATTGCATGCTGAAATCCTATCTAAAAATTAAATCATGCATGCAAATGATAATCCCCAAGATCCTGAACTTACTTCCGGGAAAAATATTAGTTTTTGGACGGATTCTGTTCCTAATCCGGCATTAAATCCTTTAAAAGAAAATCTCGAAACAGATGTGGTAATTGTGGGTGCCGGTTTGGCCGGAATGAGTGTGGCGTATTGCCTGATGCAGTCGGGAAAAAAAGTAATTGTGGTGGAAGATGGCGCCATTGGAAGTGGCGAAACAGGAAGAACTACCGCGCATTTGGTTACTGCTTTGGATGATCGCTATTATCATTTAGAAAAAGTTTTTGGTGCCGATAAAACAAAACTCATAGCATCTAGTCACCAAACCGCAATTGACTTTGTGGAAGCAACGGTTAAAGCGGAAAACATCGATTGCGAATTTGAACGTGTTAGTGGATATCTTTTTAAACATCCTTCTGATAAAGCGGATGCGCTGGAAAATGAATTGAAGGCAGCCTTAACAGCCGGTGTTGAAATTGAAGCAATAGCAGAAGTGCCCGGATTACTTGATAAAATCGACGGATTACGTTTTATGAATCAAGCGCAATTTCATCCTATGAAATATTTGCAAGGATTGAAAAAAGCAATTGAACAAAAGGGTGGTAAAATTTTTACAGGAACTCATGCAGCTGAAATTAATCAGGAAGGAATTACCAGTAGCGAAGGTTTTAAAATAAGTGCAAAGCATATTGTAGTGGCCACCAATAGTCCTGTAAATAATTTGTTTATGCTTATCGAAAGGCAATATGCTTTCCGCACGTATGTGATTGCAGCATTGGTGAAAAAAAATTTATTACCAAAAGCACTGTGGTGGGATAGTGGCGATTTTACTGCCAACCGCAAAGTTCCTCCGTATCATTATGTGCGTGTGCAAGTGTATAACGAAAATTATGACTTACTCATCAGTGGTGGCGAAGACCATCCGATTGGAGATACCGGAAAAACCGATGTTCGAGAAGAAGACCGTTATGACTTGGTGGAAGCATGGACGCGACAAAATTTTCCGATTGAAGATATCGTATACAAATGGTCGGGCCAAGTATTGGAACCTATGGATGGCCTTGCCTTTATCGGGCACAACCCTCACGACAAAGAGAATGTGTATATCGTAACAGGCGATTCAGGAAATGGAATGACGCATTGCTCTTTTGCCGGTTTACTGATCAGCGATTTGATTCACGGTAAAGAAAATAAATGGAAGGAACTCTACAGCCCATCACGTTTTACGGTAAAAGAAAGTGGTCCGGCAGTGAAACAATTTATTAACGAAACGATTTCATTTTTAAAGCAACTACCCAATTTTAAGGATGCAAGTGAATTGTCGTCAATAAAAAATGGTGAAGGAAAAATTGTGGATATGCTCGAAGAAAAATTCGGCGTTTTTCGCGACGATTTCGGAAAGCTAAGTATTGTCTCCGCGCAATGCACACACTTAAAATGCAGTGTGGTGTGGAATGCCGATGAACGCAGTTGGGATTGCCCCTGCCATGGAAGTCGCTTTACCTGTGATGGAAAGGTTATCAATGGTCCCGCTAATTTTAACCTTCCGACCTATACATTTAATGCAGTTGAAAATAAAGTAGAAAAAAACGAATAGCATGGAAACGATATATGCTGCAATTGCCATTTTGGGGATGACAGCCCTTTTAGGAATGTATTTATTCACCCTGCTTTTACGCAACAAATCCACCCCAAAAGGTGTAACTATTATACATGGTTTATTGGCTGTTGTGGCTTTAATCCTATTATTCATTTATTGTATTAGACAAGATGGCGGACCATGGACCAGCATCGTTGTATTTATAGTAGCAGCATCAGGAGGACTAATTTTAAATTACAGAGATATCACCGGCAAGTCAGTCCCTAAATGGCTAGGGATCGTGCATGGATTGCTTGCTATTGTAGGATTTTTGATGTTGATTTATTTTGCCTTTTGGGATAAAGGCTCAATATAACTTTAGCTTATGATGTACGTTATGCTTCCTATTTCAATAAATAAGAAGTTGTGATTTATGGAACATTCGGTTTCATAAATCAAATGCTCCCATTCACTAAAGGCGCCACCTTTTCCCCGATCAAACGAATCGAGTTCAATAATTTACTATGTGGCAATGCCGCATTATCCATTTGAAACGTAAAGCGTGAAATGCCACCCAATGCTTCACTGTGACGAATTATTTTTTCGGCAATTTCATCCGGGGCGCCAACTAATAGCGCGCCCAATGGACCATTTTGCGCATCAAAACGTGCACGACTCACCGGTGGCCAGCCTCTTTCTTTACCAATGCGAGTAAACGTTTCGGCATAGCCTGGATAATAATCGGCGATGGCTTCTTCCTTGCTGCTGGCAACATAGCCGAGGGAATGCAAGCCTACCGTTAATTGTTCCGCAGCAAATCCGGCACGTTTTCCGGCAGCTCGATACAAATCTATATAGGGTCGAAAGCGTTGTGTTTCTCCACCTATAATTGCAACCATGAGCGGCAAGCCAAGTGTTCCCGCACGAACAAATGATTCGGGAGTACCGCCCACTCCCAGCCAAATGGGTAATTTTTTTTGAAGCGGACGCGGATAAATGGCTGGTTGTTGCAAGGGTGCTCTGAAATTTCCGTTCCAAGTTATCACTTCATTGTCGCGTATTTTTAAAAGCAAATCTAAGTTCTCGGCAAACAATTCATCGTAATCATTTAAATCTAATCCAAACAAAGGAAAGGCTTCTGTGAAAGAACCTCTGCCCACCACCATTTCGGCCCTGCCTTGAGAAACTAAATCGAGTGTGGCAAAGTTTTGAAATGCGCGCACCGGGTCAATGGCACTCAATACAGTTACTGCACTGGTAAGTATAATGCGTTTGGTTTTAGCGGCGGCGGCTGCAAGAATAACCGTTGGTGCCGAATCTAAAAATTCTTTGCGGTGGTGTTCACCTATTCCAAATACATCCAAGCCTGCAGCATCGGCGGCTTCAATGCGCTCCAACAAATCGGCAATGGATTGTGCCGGGTGTAATGCTTTTGTTTTATCTTCACTTAAAGTAGCCGCTGCAAAACTGTCGATTCCTATTTCCATAAATTTTTTGTTATTTCTTTTTATTCAAGTGCTCTTTTATCAAATAATGTTTTACTTCTTTCTGCATTTCCTTGCCGCCCTTTACTAATTTTTTGGCATGCTGAAATTTTTCTTCATCAAAAGCTAAATGTTTCATGCCCCAGGCACCAATTTCGGTGAGGATGGGCAGTAAATCGATACCCTTTTTAGTAAGGCTGTATATGAACTTGAGTTTGTGTGCCGGGTCTTTTGCTTTAGTGATGATGCCTTCACGTTCGAGCATCAGTAGCCTGTCGCTTAATATATTGGTAGCAATTTTCTCGTGCGAATCTATCAATTCTCTGAAAGAGCGCTTGTTGCCAAACATCATGTCGCGGATAATTACCAAGCTCCATTTATCGCCAAATATTTCGAGCGAAAGGTTGATGGGACAATGTGATTTATGCGATTCCATATTTATTATAAAACATTGATCAATTTTTTAAACACTTGTAACACTGATTTGACTTAGGTTTCGAATCGGGGTCAAATAATTATTCAAACTATTTTTAAATAATGCTTGCAAAATGCAAGTAATAAACTACATTTGCATTCACTTGCGTTTTGCAAGTGTACAAAAGTAGGATATTCTTTTTATTCTACTCGGTTTATTTTCAAGCATTGGAGTGCAATTCAATTAAATTAAAACCTAATTAAAAACAACATGGAAACAGTAATCGATCAAAATCAACTTCTGGTTAAAATGGCCTTGGATGCATGGAATGCCCAGGTAAACCATACCAGCAAATTACTCAGTTCGCTGAGTGATGAACAATTGCAAAATGAAGTAGCTCCCGGGCGTAACAGAGGAATTTATTTAGTGGGCCACTTGGCCGCGGTGAATGATAAAATGCTGCCTTTATTAAACTTTGGTGCACAAAAATTTCCACAATGGTCTGAGGCTTTTTTGAATAAGGCGGATAGGGAATTGGAAGTGTTGCCGACTATTGCAGAGATAAGGAATTTTTGGTCTGACTCCTGCGCTGAGTTGAGTAAGCATTTTGCAAGCTTGACTGCTAATGATTGGTTTGAGCGGCACACTTCGGTTTCTGCAGAAGACTTTGTGAAGGAGCCACATCGCAACAAATTAAATGTGGTTATAGGTCGAACCGGGCACTTAGCCTATCATTTAGGGCAACTAAATTTTTTAAAGAAATAAATTTAAAAGGCGCGTTTTCGAAACGCGCCTTTTTTTTAGGATTTTCCTTCCAGCTTTTTAAGAATATCACCTATTCTTTTTTTCTGTGCGTCAGGCGCTTTTGACAAGGCAGTTTTATAATTGTTAATTGCCCCTTTTTTATCACCGGCCATATCCAGCGCTTCTCCCAAGCTGTCATATACATTCCAAGACGCCGGATAACGTTTTACATTAAGTCGAAATAGCTCTGTTGCATCCGCAAGTTTGCTTTGTGCAATTAGTGCATAACCATAAGCATTAATTTGTGCTTCATCGGCCATTGTGAGGGCTTCTTTGCGCAAAGCATCTGCCTCTTGTGATTTCCCTTGAACTTCCAATAGTTTAGCTTTGGTTGTGAGGTTTGTAAAATTCTTTTGGATGGAAATGGATTTTTCAATCCAAGCAGAAGCATCATCTAAGTGAATGTTATTTTGTATGCAATAGGCTGCTGCCTGATTATGACCCTGCCAAAAGAAACCATTCACATTACTTAATTCGCGGCGCATACTTTCATAAACCGTTTCGGGTACATTTATATCTACCTGAATAGGAATAATTAATTGTTCCCAATGTAAAGCAATAGTTACCGCTTTTGCTTTGGGATATAGGAAGGAATAGCTTAGCCAGTCTTGCATGGGAGCTGTTTTGGGATTAACTTGAACCCTCAAAGCGTCGTCCTTTTCGTTGTAGAAAAAACTTCCCCAGGCGTAATAGTTTTTAGAAAAAATAATCGTCCATTCTTTTTCGCCGGGTATCATGTGAAGTCCATAAGTGCCGGCTGATAAGCCTTTCCCTTCAATTTCAACATCGGTAGAAAAGCTGATGGAAGTATTTTCATTCGCACCGGCACGCCATACTTCCTTATAAGGAACAAGCTCGCCCCAAATTTTGCGGCCATTGGCTAAGGGACTGTGATAGCTAATACGAATATCCGTTAAGCCAATGCGCTGGCTCACTTCAGCAGCTTGACTGGCTTCAGGTTTTTTTAATTCGGATTGTGCTTCTATTTTACAAGTAAGAAAAAGCAAAAATGACGATAGAATAAGCGCTTTTATTTTCATGTTTTTTTATGTGGATTATTTATTTTTATTTTAGAAAATGCTTCCCCTTTTTACACAAAGAAAAGCACAAAGCTAGCTGCAAAGCTTTGTGTTCTCCTCGTGCTCCCTTTTGTTAACCAAACTTAAAACAATTTAATGGGTTCATAGCTTTACAATTTTTTTAGTGATAGAACCATTTTTACTTTGTACCGTTATATAATAGTTTCCACCGGATTTACATTCTTGTTTTTTGAGATCAATTTCGAAGCGAGAGACAGCTGATTTTATGTCTATTTTGCTTAACGTATCGCCTTTGTTATTGGAGATTAAAATCACATCTCCTTCGCTTAGGCGGATATTGCTTAGCGTTATAATTCCTTTACTGGGATTCGGAAATAGAATCATATCGGAAGCTTTTTCCTTTTCAGAAATTCCAAGGGAGACTTGCCCTTCGGTAATCGTAATAAATTCATTTAATGGAACTGAATCAAAAACCTGGACGAGTCCCGAAAGCCATTCAATTTTTAAACTATCCACTAAAGTGGCATTGCCTAAACCAAAATGTGCTCGCATATCATTTTGTCCACAATAGGAAGACTGTGAAGAAATTTCGCGCATTTGCCAAACAGGTGTTCCATTTATTTGAGACTTAATTCTAACTTTTGTTCCAAGTGCGGATTTATTAGTAGTAGTTCCAATAAGTTTTAGTGTAAGCCAATTGTTTGAGTTGGCATCGTTGTGATAAAGCCAATCAGGCTTATCTTGACTTTGATATCGCACCGTGGCAACCGCTAAATCTTCAAAGCCATCGTTATCGTAATCGCCAAATGCACAGCCATAAGTCCAACCCGAATCGGCTGTTAGCGTATGATTAGTGATGCGGGTAAACGTTGCATTGCCATTATTAAGGTAAAAGTGACAAGGCATTTTTGTATTTGTTTTAAAGGAGTTGGTAACAAATAAATCAACATCCCCATCATTGTCCACATCGCTCCAAGCTGAACTAAATGAGTTTGCAATGCCTTTAGAAACCGTATCTGCAATGAGTTTGGTGAAATTAAAATTTCCGTCATTTCTAAAGAGTGCATTTGTAGCATCTTCATTCGCAAGAAAAACATCCAAGTCGCCATCGTTGTCAAAATCAGCCCAGGAACTGCTCATGGTTTTTTTGCCGTCATTGAGTAAATCGCCACTGCTGAGTTTCGTAAATACACCATTTCCGTCGTTTCGATAAAAATTTTCATCGTTATTGGTAACATCTTCATTACTCACAAATAAATCTAAATCGCCATCGTTATCTGCATCCGTCCAATTCACACTTCTAGAAACAAGGGCATCGGTTACTAAGCTACCAGTGGTTATTTTGGTAAAGGTGTTATTTCCATTATTATGAAATAAAAAGTTGCGGTTGGTCGCAACAGTGCCGCCGCTGCGCGCTACATATAAATCTACAAATCCATCTTTATCATAATCGCCCCAGGAAGCTGTCTCTGAATAGCTGATTCCATTGGTTAAACCGGCAGCTGCATTGTAAGTAAATGTTCCGTTGCCATTATTGTTGTAATACAGTCCAATAAAATTGTACCAATTGGCAACAAAACAATCTAAGTCTCCATCGTTATCCGTATCGGCCCAAGTGGCGCCATCCGATGGCTTTCCATCTTTCACAATGGTGTCGTTAATTACAGCAGTAAAGCCGCCTACTCCATCATTCAAGTATAAAAAATTATTTTGCCCTCCGGCTGGGCCATTGGTAATCATGAGGTCGAGCAAATCATCGTTATTTACATCTATCCAGTTTACGCTTCTGGAATCGCCGATGGTATTTACAACAGGTCCGCTTGTAATTTTGGTAAAGGATTGTGCGAATAAGCAAGTAGAAGCACAAGTTGTAAAAACTAAAATTAAAGGAAGTACTGCTTTTTTTACCATGGCACAAATTTTTAGTTGATTACTATTTTTTGGTAACACACATGATCACTGAAAATTAGTTTCAAGACATATATTCCAGTGGAGAATTGTTGGGTGTCTAACTTATATTGGGACTGATTTACTTGAATTTGTTTAACAAGTATACCGTTAGCATTAATTATTTCAATACCAAAAATGGCTTGGTTGAAAGATTCAATTTGAATATATTCAACTGCCGGATTTGGATAAATTTTTAAGTCAGTAATAATGGATTCGGATTTTATTCCGACAGATAAAAGTGCACATGGAGGAATTAGCTGAGCTAGCTTACCACCATAAGCACCTATATCGTTACGATTGGTTCCAAGCGAAGGGTAGAGCGCTGCAGAGGCTCCCATCGTTAAATCATCATATCCTGAAAGAGAATCACCTTTATCAATGCAAGGCGAGTTTTGACTGAGCGAAAAAATGGCTGTGTCGATAAAGAGTGGATCGATATTGATGTTTCCAATTCCGGGTGCTGCATAATCCACATCGGTGTAGCTTACTGTGAGCGTTCCTGAAAAATTACGGATTGAATTTCCACCACTTTGAGAATTGCCCCACACAATGTTATTTTTTACATTTACAGTATTGGAGCGAACACATATACCTCCGGCTTTTCCGCCAAAGGTGCCGGTTCCACTAACGTGATTATAAGCAATAGTATTATTCTCGATGCGCAGTAGCCCGCCATAATTGGTCCATACGCCACCGCCACCATAATCTTGTCCACCAGAATTGTGAGCGATTACATTATTTTTAAGTAAGGCGTTGGTGCAATGATTAAATACAATGCCTGCTCCATATCTTGCTTTGTTATAAGCAATCACATTGTTGTAAATGTGTGGGTGCCCGTCTCCACAGCGCACTCCACCGCCTCCTGTGGACGCAACAGTTAAGGTATTTGTAACCCAATTGTTTATTATATGATTGTTGCGAATTGTAGGAGAGGCGTAAGCAATGAGTATTCCTCCTCCTTCGCGGTAATTCCCGGCACCATGCTCATCCGTCCATTTAGTCCCTGCGCCGCCGGTAATGGTAAATCCTTGAATAATGGTGGTGGAATCTTCGGCCGTATTAATAGTAATACAACTAGCTGAATCGGGGTAAGTGGGTTGACTTCCGTTAATAATGGTGGAACATATAAATCCGGTATCTTTTAATTCGTAAAAACGGCTGGTGAGCAATATTTTTTTTCCTCTTAAATTTATATTTTCAAAATAAGTACCCGGTTCCACCAACACTGTATCTCCATCTGCGGAAGCAATAATGGCAAGCTGGATGTTGGCGAAATTAGCCGGAACATTTAGTATGTTTGCCTTTGCATTAGAGCCAAACAGAAGAGCAAGTAAGAAATAAAGTATCTTTTTTGGCATTTACTTATTTTTTGTTGTAAGACTACATCGTTTTAAGGATAGAAAATTAATTAGTATACAATCAACCGTTTGAAGCCTACGTATAGCACTAAATGCATAGAATTTCCGTTCGTTGGCAAATGCCTGTTGTTTGTAGGCTGATGCGTGAATTTTAACTTCATCGCAACAGAAAGCGAGGATAAATCATCAATTTTGTAACATGACCAAACGCGTACTGTATCACATCTTATTTTGGCTCACCTATATTGTGTGGGGCGTTTATGTGATGGGCTCCTACGATGGAAATTTTATCCGTTCGTTTTGGGCGGATGCAGTGCAATTGCCGCTAAAGATTGTAACCACTTATTTTATCCTCTATTTTATTTTACCTCGTTATGTGATTACCCGACAGTATGCTCAATTTTTTTTGATACTCCTATTTTTGATCATTGTCTCTTCGCTGATTTTCAGGTTTACGATTTATAAAATTGTTCAGCCTTATTATTATCCCGATAGCGAATTTCATTTCTGGAATTTTGCAAAAATGTTGTGGGGAACATTTGAAGTGTTTTCGGTAGCAGCCATTGCGGTGAGCATTAAATTGTTTAAGCAAAAGTATGCTAGTGTGGAGCGGGAGCAGGAGTTACAAAAGGAAAAATTGCAAACCGAATTGAGTTTTTTGAAAGCACAAATAAATCCACATTTCTTATTCAACACCTTAAATAATATTTATGGATTGTCGCTAAAAAATTCACCTCAAACATCGGATGCCATTTTAAAATTAAGCGAACTGCTACAATTTATGGTGCACGATGGAGCAGCCGAAAAAATAAAATTGGCAGATGAAATAAAAACACTGAATGATTATATTGAGTTGGAGCAATTGCGCTATGGCGACAGGCTTACCGTTAATTTGGATATTGAGGTGGACAATGAGGAAGAGCTAATTGCTCCGTTGTTGCTGATACCATTTGTAGAAAATAGTTTTAAGCATGGTGCCAGCGAATCTCGTTTTGATGCAACGATCTCGATTTCTTTGCAGCTGAAACAAGGTACACTAAGTTTTACGGTCACCAACAGCAAAGAAGGAACAAATGAAAATTCAGTTGGAATTGGATTAAAGAATATAAGTCGACAATTGGAATTAATTTATGGTAAGCACCATCACTTAGAAATAAAAGATTTGAAAGACACATTTGTAATTCACCTAGTAATCCATCTTAAAGCACACGAAAATGCTCAATTGCCTCATCATTGAAGACGAACCGCTTGCAGCCGAAATTACGCAATCATACATCGGGCAAGTTTCTTTTTTAAAGCTCGAACAAATTTGTTTCGATGCTATTTCTGCTTTTGAAGTGTTGAAACAAAAGCACATCGATGTGATTTTTTTGGACATTCATTTGCCCAAGTTAAAAGGGATTGATTTTTTGAAAGCCTTGCACCATCCACCCAAGGTGATTATTACTAGTGCCTACAAGCAATACGCAATTGAAGGTTTTGAGTTGGAGATAGTTGATTATTTGCTAAAACCATTTTCGTTTGCGCGTTTCTTAAAAGCAGTGAACCGCTTGCAGCCGGCTGCCGAAATGGTAGTGGCAGCGACACCGCAACAGCAAGAGCGTGCACATCGATTTTTTAATGTAAACAAGAAGAAGTTTAAAATATACTTGGATGAAATCTTGTTTGTGGAAAGTTTGAAAGATTATGTAAAGATTGTAACAAAGGATAAGAGCATAGTAACCAAGTTTCAGCTGGGTGAATTGGAAGAATTTTTAAACGATAAAAATTTTGTTCGGGTGCATCGTTCGTTTTTGGTTTCTAAGAGTAAAATTGATGCAGTGTCATCTACAGAAGTGGAAGTGGGTGGCAAGGCAATACCGGTGGGCAGAAGTTATCAAGATTTGGTAAAAAAGGAATTAGAAGAATTTTAAACAAGAAGCGGCTTTCCTTATGATTAGCATTGGAACAGCGAAAGAAATGGCATTATCACTTCCCAAAGTGGTAGAATTGCCGCATTTTGAGAAAACTTCTTTTCGCGTAAATAAAAAAATATTTGCCACGCTTGATGTGAAGCAACATTTGGTATGCGTGAAACTCTCAGATATTGGACAGTCTGTTTTTTGTGCTTATGATTTAGAAATAATTTTTCCGGTTCCCAATAAATGGGGAAAGCAAGGCTGGACATTAATTAATCTTAAGAAAGTAAAATTAGAGTTGTTTCAGGATGTATTAACAACCGCCTATTGTCACGTAGCACCCATCAAACTTGCAAATCAAGTAATGAAATAATTGTTGCAATAAATCCTTACCTATGTGTAAACTATGTTTCTATGTTCCTATGTGGTTCAAAAAAAAATCAACAAATAGGCATATTAGAAAGCATAGGCAAATAGCCTCGTTTATATAGAATCCTATGTTTCCTATGATCCTATGTGTTTCAAAAAAAATGACATGAAGAAACGCAACACATAAAGACATTGCTAAATTCTTTTTGAAACATTATGCTTGCCAGAATGAAATGGGAAGGACAAATGCAGCGATTGCATTTTGAACGCTAAATTATTTCGGTGCAGCCCGCAATAAATACAGCCCTAATGCTAGGTAAGTGATATTGGGCAACCATACAGCAATTATAGGAGAGAGGTTGCCACTGGTTGCAAAAGTGGTAGAAATTTGAAGAAAGAGTATAAATGAAAAACTAATCAATAATCCCAACCCAATGTGTAATCCAATTCCTCCACGTACTTTTCGGCTGGCGAGCGATACCCCAATTAAAGTGAGAATAAAAGTGGCAAATGGATTAGAAATGCGGTGGTATTTTTCAATTAAATAATAAGGGACTTCATCAGAGCCTTTGAGTTGTTCTTCCTCTATAAAATTATTTAACTCCCGCCAATTCATGGTTTCCACATCTTTGTTGCGTTTCACAAACTCTTCCGGACCGAAGGTGAAGGTGGTATCCATGCGTGCCCCTTTTGAAAGAGTTTCGTGCATTCCATTAATTTTACGCACATAGTAATTTTCGATTATCCAATGTTTTTGCACCGTATCCCAACGCAATACATCCGACATTAATTTATAATTGAGTTTATTGTCTTTAAATTTTTCAAGCGCAAATTTGTATCCGATGTTGTCGAGGTTATTATAACTCTCAAAATACACAAATACACCGGGTTTAATTTGAAAGTGAATATTGGTTTCACGGTTTCGAAATACATTGCGTATGTAACGATTTTCGAATGCAACACGCTTTTGATTAGAATGTGGAATCACAAAATTGGTAAGGTAAAATGAAAACATTGCAAGCACTGCAGCCGATACAAAGTAGGGAAGCATCAATCTGCGGAAGCTCACCCCATTGCTGAGTATAGCTACAATTTCAGTATCGGCAGCCATTTTCGCAGTAAAAAAAACTACTGCAATAAATGTAAATAACGGGCTAAATAAATTAACGAAATACGGAATGAAGTTGAAATAGTAGGTAAAGACAATTTCACGAAGCGGAGCTTTTTTCTCTAAAAAATCGTCAATCTTTTCAGAAATATCAAAAATAATGGTAATCAAAATAATCAGCGCAATCGCATATACGAAGGTTCCTAGAAACTTACGAATGATGTATAAATCGAGCTTTTTCATGCCGGGTTATAAACGCACATTAAGTTGTTTCACCATTTTGTTTTTCCATTCAGAAAAAGTACCATCCAAAATTCTTTTACGCGCTTCACCAACCAGCCAAAGATAGAAACTGAGATTATGCAAAGTTGCAATTTGTGCAGCAAGTCTTTCTTGTGCCGCAAATAAGTGGCGCACGTAAGCTTTTGTATAGTAAGTATCCACGTAAGATGTGCCGTCTTCATCTAAAGGAGAAAAATCGGCTTTCCACTTTTCATTTTTCATGTTAAGTGTTCCCTTAGCGGTGAATAGCATTCCGTTGCGTGCATTGCGTGTGGGCATTACACAATCAAACATGTCGATACCTAAAGCGATGCATTCCAAAATATTAGTAGGAGTACCCACACCCATTAAATAACGCGGTTTATCTTGGGGCAAAATGTTGCACACCAAATCCGTCATCTCATACATCTCTTCAGCAGGTTCACCCACCGACAATCCGCCAATGGCATTTGCTTCGCGATTAAAGGAAGCAATTGTCTCGGCTGATTTGGTGCGTAAATCTTTATAAACGCTTCCTTGCACTATGGGAAGTAAGGTTTGCGAATAGCCATATTTATCAGGCGTTGCATCAAAACGGTCGCAGCATCTTTTTAGCCAACGATGCGTCATTTCCATCGACTTGCGCGCATAGTTGTATTCACAGGGATAAGGAGTGCATTCATCAAAAGCCATGATAAAATCAGCTCCGATGGTACGCTGAATATCCATGATGTTTTCGGGAGTAAAAAAGTGTTTGGAGCCATCGATGTGGGATGAAAACTTTACACCTTCTTCTTTTATTTTTCGTTGGGCTGCGAGCGAGTATACCTGATATCCGCCACTGTCGGTAAGAATGGGTTTATCCCAATGTATGAATTTATGCAAGCCACCTGCTTTTTCCAAAATATCGATGCCCGGACGTAAGTAAAGGTGGTAGGTATTCCCTAAAATTACTTGCGCTTTCACATCCGAATCCAAATCAGTTTGCGAAACAGCTTTTACTGTGCCCACCGTTCCCACCGGCATAAATATGGGGGTAAGAATTTTGCCGTGGTCGGTGGTGATTTCTCCGGCGCGGGCCTTTGTTAGCGAATCCTTTTTGTGTATGTCAAATTTCATATATGCGCTTTATCCGGAATAAGGCAAATGCGATTTATCTTTGCAAATTCCGCCAAATATAATGAATGTGTGTGGATTGAATGGTGTATACCTCGCAAGCTTAAAGCGAATTAACTTACTTTCGGTATTCCTTTTTATAACGTTTGCCGTACTTCTTTTTCTTGGCATCTTCGCGGCTTACCTTAATATTCACTTTTTTGTTTTTATCTAATTTTTCGTGGTGTGATTTTCCTTTGGGAATTACTTTCGGTTTTTTTACCTCAATAATTTTCATGCTGATTTGAGGCATTTCTTCGGGGGTGAGAAATGTCGAAACTTCAACTTCAGAAGGCATTTCCTGCATAGGGATTTCTATCCCCATAAGGGCTTCCACTTTGGCTTTGTTTTCTAAATCCTTAGCGGTGATAAAAGTGATAGAGATTCCTTTTTTATCGGCTCTTCCGGTGCGGCCAATTCGATGAATGTAATTTTCAGCCACCGCAGGTACATCCATATTTATAACATGTGAGACTTCGGAAACATCCAATCCACGGGCAATTAAGTCGGTGGCAATTAAAATGCTGCACTTTCCGCTTTCGAAATCGGCCACTGTTTTGAATCGTGTATTTTGCGCTTTGTTCGAGTGAATCACTGCTAATTGATCCGGAAATTTACTTTCGATTCGGGTATGGATATCGTCGGCCAATCGCTTGCTGGAAGCGAATATCAACACCTTAGTCATGCTTTTATCGCTGGCAAGCAGGTGTTCCAGAAAGTTGATTTTAGTGGTGTAATTCGGAACCGTGTAGCCAATTTGTTCAATGTTTACAAGCGGTGTGCCGGTTGGTGCGGCTTCAATGCGCACGGGAGTATTGAAATTGTAATCAATTAAAACTTGCACATCTTCGGTGATAGTTGCTGAAAACATCAGCATTTGACGTCTTTCCGGCAATAAATCGAAAATGGTTTTTATTTGTGTGCGAAAGCCTTGATTAAGCATTTCGTCCACTTCATCAATTACAATTTTTTTGATGTATTTGGCTTGGATAGTGGCATTGAGTAATAAGTCCATTAAGCGACCCGGAGTAGCTATAATAATGTCCACTCCCGGAGTGATGGCCATAATTTGTGTTTTGATATTGGTTCCGCCATACGCACCTGTTACAATAACATCGGTGTATTTGCACAGCTTTTCAACTTCTTCCACTACTTGAACCACTAGCTCGCGGGTTGGAACCAACACAATAATCTCAGGATTTCTTTTTTTCGCAAATTTCCATTGGCGTAAAAGCGGAAGTAAGTAAGCAATTGTTTTACCGGTGCCGGTTTGCGCAATTCCTAAAACATCGTTACCTGCCATAATGGGTGCAAATGCACGCTGTTGAATGGTGGTAGGTTTTGTGAAACCTAAATCATCCAAGGCATTCAAAAGGGCTGTATTTAAATTGAGGTCTCTAAAAGTCATTTATAATGTGATATCTATGATGTAAGATTTGAGTTTGTGCTAATTGCTAATCATTAATAGTCACAAAGGTCGCAATTGTTTGCATCAAATCTAAGCTGTGTTTTATTCGAATTAATTTTGCAGCAAACAAATTAAGGATTGCTCACTTTTTTAATTTCATTTAAAATATTCCCGTCTATCCGTTCAACTTGTTTGCCCATTTTTTTTTGAATCACTTTAAAGTGATGTTCCTCTTCGGGCGCAATAAATGAAATGGCTTCACCCGGGTTTTCTGCGCGACCGGTTCTTCCTATGCGGTGCACATAATCTTTTGGCGAACGGGGCAATTCATAATTTATAACATAGGGTAAAAAAGGAACATCAATTCCGCGTGACATAAGATCGGTTGCAACCAATACGCGCAAGCTTCCTGCTTTAAATTTGGATAAGGCATCCATACGTGCACCTTGGCTTTTTTTGCTGTGGATGGCAATTGCATCAAGCCCATTTTTTCTCAATTTATCCGCCACATTATCTGCTTTATACACAGATGAGGTAAATACCAACACCTGCTTCATTTCCTGCTTTTGAATCAGGAAGCGCAACAAGGGCCCTTTTTTTTCATCTGCAATAGCGTATGCGCTTTGCTTTATTAAATCGATGTTTTCAACAGGGACTTCTGTTTTAATGATCACCGGATTTTTTAACAGGATGTCTTTTATTGTACTTAAGTCAGGGCTCAAAGTAGCTGAAAAGAGTAGGTTTTGACGAATAACCGGAAGTAATGAAACAATGCGATTGACTTCTTTTTTAAATCCAAGATTCAGCATTTTATCCGCTTCATCCAGCACCAAAGTGCTGATTTCGGAAAGATGAACGGCATTGGAATCAACTAATTCCAGTAATCTTCCGGGCGTTGCAATTAACACATTAACACCTTGCAAGCCCATCATTTGGGGGTTGATTGATACACCACCAAATACTGCCATTGACTTAACGCGAATGGGAAGCGTTGAGCCAAAGGTTTGAAATACTTCTTTTACTTGCACTGCCAGCTCGCGCGTGGGAACAAGCACCAACACATTTATATGTCTGTTTTTAGATAAATTCCTTTTTTGAAGGCTATCTAAAATGGGTAAAACAAATGCCGCTGTCTTGCCGGAACCGGTTTGCGCAATACCCAATAAATCTTTCCCTTCTAAAATAGCCGGAATAGCAATTTGTTGGATGGGAAAGGCCTGAATAAGGTTTTTAGCTTCCAATGCCTTTAACAATGCAGAAGATAAACCTAAGGAGCTAAATGACATGGTTTGCTTGATTAGTGAAGCATGGATTTTTAAAGGAGGAACAGGAAAGTCATTTTATACTTCACTCATCCACATTAAAAATTCACCATTCAATATGAGTAAATGAATTAAGCGGCAACAGCGCTTTTGCTAACATTGCGATACAAATAGCTTGTGAATATGTGACGTCTTGCAAAACGCGCCTGTGTAGCGGAGTTTACAAGTTTGATATAAATGTTGCGTGGAATACTAAAATACTCGTACACACTGCCATCGGTGAAATTAACTTTTAAGGTTGTGCCTTTGTATTCGAAATCAGCGATACCACAGGTGTTAGTAGTGGAATTGTATTCTTCAGAATAACTAGCATGTGTTTCGGGTGAAACGCTAACTAAAAAGTGATATGCTTCGATAATGCTTTTGCTTTTGGATTCTGCTTCAGCAGCCTGCTCATCGCCTTCGCGAAATTTATCGGGATGCCATTGTTTCATTAAATTGCGATAAATCAATTTTAATTGACTTAAATCGGTTTCTTCGTTAATGTTAAATAATTTGCGCGACTCGATAATTCGTTTCATATACTGCTTTTTTAAAAGGGGCGCAAAGGTAGTATAAAAACTTGAATAATATAGAGTTGCGAAACTTTAAATCAAATTAATTTTGAAAGTAATAGCTTTCTACGCTTTAATTCTAAATGCAAGCGAGGCCTTATTACTAACTAAGGAAAGGGGTGTAAAGAGCCTATGCGATTTACCTTTCATGTTTAAATCAACTCAAAAAAATTGGAGTGTTTTAATCCAATTGAAGAATTGCAGGCTTATTCCACAATTATTTTTCGGTTGATTACAGATGTTTTATTTCTACATCGTACGAAATACATTCCCGATGAGCATGCGCTCACATCTATTTGGCTGCTATTTTCTTGTGAAACTGTTTCATTTATGAGTTTGCCGTTTAAATCAAAGAGTTGAATCGTCAACCCAGGTTCAGAAGCACGCACCGTTATAATATCTTTTGCCGGATTAGGATAAACCGCAAAATCCAACTCGTCCGTTTTTAGCGCAATATCATTTGCTATTCCAACCATATTAAATGCCCAAAGTTCACTACCGGCAGATGCATTAGTAGCGCTAAACATCAAATAGGTATTGTTAAGTATTGAGAATGAATTGGGATTTGCACTTGAAGTTCCTGGATAAATATCCAACACCATGCTTGTTCCAGCGGCAGTGCCATCACTTTTCCATATTTCGTAATTGGTATAAATTAGTGTAGCAGCTCTAAAATAGACAAATCCATTATAGCTAGCAAAGAAATAAGGATCTGAATCATTGGAAGAAACCCCGGTGAATATATCTTTTATCATCAGTGTTCCAGCTGTTGTGCCATCTGTCTTCCACAATTCCTTTCCATTAATTCCATTATCAGCGCCGAAGTAAAGCTGATTATTAAATTCGTAAAAATTACCCGGACTGCTTCCACTTGTGCCGAGGTTAATGTCTTTTAACTTGGTAGTTCCGGCGGCAGTTCCATCACTTTTCCAAATCTCATAATCGCTAGAAGAAGAACTGGTTGCAATAAAAAAGAAAAAGCCATTATGCACCCAAAATACATATAACGAATTAAGACCATCGCCGGTTCCTGCATAAATATCTTTAACAAGGGTAGTTCCTGCAGTAGTTCCATCCGTTTTCCAAAGCTCATCACCATTAGTTCCATTGTTGGCAGTAAAATAAAGCGTGTTGTTGAATTCATAAATATTGCCCGGACTGCTTCCGGTTGTACCAGGGTAAATGTCTTTTAGCTTCGTTGTTCCGGCAGTTGTTCCATCGCTTTTCCAAATTTCATAATCGCTTGCGGAGGAGCCTGTGGCTACAAAGTAGAAAAAACCATTGTGCTCCCAAATAACATATAAATTGTTTAAGCCTGTGCCGGTTCCTGATAAAATATCCTTTACAAGCGAAGTACCTGCTGCTGTACCATCTGTTTTCCAGAGCTCATCACCAATGCTTCCGTTATCGGCTGAAAAAAATAATTGGCCATTAAATTCAAAGAAAGTGTGAGGATAGCTGCCATTTGGGCCGATGCAAATATCTTTTAATTTAGAGGTTCCAAGCGCAGTTCCATCACTTTTCCAAATTTCAAAATCACTACTTGCAAGGCTTGTTGCAACAAAGTACAGATAGCCATTTTTCTGCCAACATGAAAAGAAATTGCTTAACCCATCACCGGTGCCAACAAGAATATCCCTTACTAGCGCAGTACCAGCAGTTGTTCCATCCGTTTTCCAAAGTTCCTTTCCATTTGTACCATTGTCGGCTGAAAAAAAGAGTTGATTGTTGAATTCAACAAAATTAGAGGGATAGCTACCGGCTGTTCCTGAATAAATATCATAAACCTTTGTTGTTCCCGCTGTAGTACCATCACTTTTCCATAACTCATTATCGGTTGAAAATGAACTGTAAGCAGTAAAGTAAAAAAAACCATTGTGCTGCCAGCATACCGTAAACGTATTAATTCCATTACCACTTCCTGACATAATATCTTTTACAAGCATTGTCCCAGCTGCAGTTCCATTAGTTTTCCAAAGCTCTTTTCCGTTGAGCGCTGTAGTTGCACTAAAGTAAATCTCACCATTAAATTCAAAAAAGGAACTGGGGTTACTGGAGGTGCTACCGGTATAAATATCTTTAATTAAATAAGTACCAGCTGTAGTTCCATCTGTCCGCCAAAGTTCATTGCCTGTTGCACTTTGGTTTGGAACAAAAAGATGCACTCCATTATAAAAATAAGGACTATAGCCATACGTAAGTCCATTTGCTGTACCGGGATTAGTATCCTTCACTAAATAGGGCAATTGAGCGGCGCAATTCATACATATAAAAAGCAGAAAGGATAGGCCATTTATTTTTAGATTCATATTTGAAAGCTCTAGTATTTTTTTTAAAAATAAATTAAATGTAGGAAGGAAGAGTTACCGTTAGATAGGTTTTTTTTACAATTTTGTAATGATTCGGTCTGACAAATTGTGATGGATTAAACACCTGTAAATCATTCACTTTCAAATGGAAATGAAAGGTATTTGAGATCATTTGATCGATTTTTATTTCGGTTGATTTAACTTCTTGAAATTTTGACTCGCCCTTTGAAATGAAAAACTAACAAAATAATAGAGAACAATTCTTGAACAAAATAATCTATGTTTTGTGCTTAAATTGATTTTGAAATAATGACCTGTGCTTCTCGTTTCAAGCGACTAAAAAGTTCCTCTTCAATTTTATGAAAATTTTCTTTGGAGTAATTTTTAGTAAAAATTCCATGCTCGAGATAATGAATGCTGTCGCAGAGGTGCAGCAAGGGATCAATGATGTGTGAGGAAATAAAAATTGTTTTTCCTTTTTGCTTCAAAGTTTGGATTATTATTTCGAGCACTTTATTGGTTTCCATATCCAATCCGTTAAAGGGTTCATCAAACAAGTAAATGCTTTTATCTTGTTTGAGTATGCCAAGTAAAGCCAGCTTCTTTCGCATTCCGGTTGAATAGGTTTCGATCAACTCATCAAGCGGAAGCTTAAAATATTCCTGTAGAGATACCAGATTGAATTCGGGATTGCTTTGCTTAAAAATAGTGAGGTACTCATTGCCGGTAATGCGCGAGTAAAAATAATTTACCGTTTCGAGGTAAGCGATATCCTTATAGTGCAAGGGTTTGCCGTTAAACAAAATTTGACCTTCTTGTGCCTTCACAGCAGCAGATAGCACATTAAATAAAGTTGATTTTCCGGCTCCGTTTAATCCTACAATTCCGTAAATGCGATGAAGTTCAAAGTCTTGATTAATGCTAGTTAGAACCGTTTTACCGGAATAACTCATGCTTAGGTTTTGAAGTTGAATCATGTTAAATAGGTTTGTAGGTTTGATTTGGCTCGCTGATAATAATAAAAGGTCATAAAAATGGGAATGGGTAGCAAGTACGGTAGAAGCGCGCAGAGTGAAATTAAGCTTAGCACAATGCTGCTGCCGTTTGCTTTTGTATTAGGCTGATAAAGTGCGTATTTATACACAATGGCACAGCACAGCAAAGCGACTTGGGCCACCAAAAAAAGTAAATTCAAAGTGGCGTACTCCAAATTAAATAAAGTATTTATGAGTACTATGGGTGCGCACAGCAAGAGCAACATTTTAGCATGCCGCCACATTTTTTCTTCAAGAAATAATCGTGCTCCGAGCTTTTCTACACGTAACACATGTAAATCTTCATTTTCGGTGTAGAAGCTAAGAGCGCTGCTTGTTATCAGCCACTGCAAGGCAAGCGGTACTATTCTGAACCATGAAAAACCAAGGGCAAGTGTATATAGGGGAATGAATAGATAATAGGATTTTCGAAAGCCGCTAATCCATTCAAAATCTTGTGCAGGAATTAATTTTGAAAGCTGCTTAAACCTCGTTTTAAACGGGATTGATTTTTTTAAAAAAGTAAGTAGAAATTGAGCGAAAGTTAATATGGGAAAACAATACCAATTATCGGTAACCAAGGCTGGTGCGGCAAATAAAAACGTGAAACAAATATATTCTACAAATAGCTCAAGACGCGGGTTTTGTAGGTGTGTGTAAACAAACGTTTTATCTTTTCGAATAAGTTGCAGGAGTAAACAAATCAAAAATAAAACACCTGTAAGCTGAAAGGCTTCCGGTATTTTTTGATAATTTTTGTAGGAGATGAATATCAAGAACCAAAGCAATCCAGGAAGTAATAAGGCAATGTACCCTAAATCACGAAACTCTCGTTTTAACTGATAAAATCGAATTTTCAGTAAGGTTGTCATGCTTGATGCGGAGTAATCGATTGAATTAATATTTGAAGAAAAAAGGCTTTTAAGAATTAGCACTAAGCAATTTTTAATAATAAAAGAATTGCTTTCCGGAGGGAAATTACATGTTTGTTGGTAAGCGTAACTATTAAAAAATGTAAAAAGGTGCTTGTTTAATTTTGGATGCGAAGAAAAATAACCACTAAGGACACAAGTAAAAACACAAAGGACACAAGAGTTTTTGTATACACTTTGGTAATTTAATTTGTATGCCAGGCTCCAAAGTATAAGAGGAGTGGCAAATAGTTCTTACGCTCTATTTTCCACTGCATGAATGGCTTTGTAAGTTTTAATAACACTATCTGGTGTTACCGAAATACTATCAATACCCAATTCCACTAAAAACTGTGCAAAATCAGGATAGTCAGAAGGTCCTTGTCCGCAGATGCCCACTTTCACATTGTTCTTTTTAGCAGTTTCAATGAGCATTTTAAGCATGCGTTTCACAGCAGGATTTCTTTCGTCATAGAGGTGTGCCACAAGCGAACTGTCGCGATCGAGCCCTAACGTTAATTGCGTTAAATCATTTGAGCCGATACTAAAGCCATCGATGTGTTTTCCAAATTCCTCGGCCATCATAATGTTGCTGGGGATTTCGGCCATCAAAAATAATTCTAATCCATTGTCACCTCTTTTTAATCCGTATTCGTTCATTACCTCTGTTACTTTGTGCAATTCTTCCACTGTTCTGCAAAAAGGTACCATCACCACCACATTTGTTAAACCAATTTCTTCTCTCACTTTTTTAATGGCTTTGCATTCCCAGCCAAATGCTTTTTTGTAGGCATCAGAGTAGTAGCGGGAAGCACCGCGCCAACCAATCATTGGATTTTCTTCGTGCGGTTCAAAATATTTTCCGCCTAATAAATTAAAATATTCATTGCTCTTAAAATCGGAAAAGCGCACGATGACTTTATTGGGATAAAATGCAGAGGCTATTTTACTTATGCCGTAGGATAACTTATGGATAAAAAAGTCTTCTTCATTTTCAAAGCCTTCAATTTTTTGAAGAATAGTTTTGGTGAGTTCTGCATCGTTTAACTCACGGTGTTGCATTAATGCCAAGGGATGCACTTGAATATAATTGTTGATGATAAATTCTTCGCGCGCCAATCCTACTCCTTTATTTGGTAAATGCGAAAATTGGAATGCAAGCCCAGGTGATGCAACGTTAAGCATAATGGCAGTTTTTACATCGGGTAAATTATGAAGATCGAATTCTGTTTTTTCAAACTGTATTTCACCATCGTAAACAATGCCTGCGTCACCTTCGGCGCAGCTTGCAGTAATGAGTTGATCTTGCATTAATAGTTCAGTTGCATTGCCACAACCCACAATAGCAGGAACGCCCAATTCGCGCGCTACAATTGCTGCATGACAAGTACGACCGCCTTTGTTGGTAATAATTGCAGAAGCTTTTTTCATAATAGGTTCCCAGTCGGGATCTGTCATATCGGTGACCAAAATGGAACCTGCTTGAAATTCATGCCCTTCTGAAAACACACGTTTATCTAGCGAGTACAATATATTTACCTTTCCGCTTCCGATGTTATCGCCAACAGCAATTCCTTTTAATATTTCTTTTTGATATCGATTTTCATCCGAAATTTTATATTCAATAATTTTGGAATGGTCTTTTTGAGAATGTATGGTTTCGGGTCGGGCTTGCACAATAAATAGTTCCTTACTTATCCCATCAATGGCCCATTCCACATCCATCGGTGTCCATTTGGCTCTTAAGTTGGAATAGTATTCTTCAATCGTCATTACCCATTTTGAGAGCTGCAATATTTGCTCTTTTGACAAAGCAAATTTTTGTTGTAGCGGTTTTTCAACACCAATAATTTTTACGCGTTCATTACCACCTTCTCCATACACCATTTGTTTGTCTTTGATGCCCAGTTTGCGTTCAATTATTGCAGGTTTTCCTTCTTTAAGCAGCGGTTTAAAAACAATGTACTCGTCGGGTGAGATAGTTCCTTGCACAATTAATTCGCCCAAACCATAAGAGGCATTAATCACCACCACATCTTTAAATCCACTTTCAGTATCCAATGAAAATGCCACGCCGGAAATGCCTAAATCGGAGCGCACCATTTTTTGTACACATACAGAAAGTCCAACCAAAAAATGATCGTAATGCTTGTGTTCCCGATAGCTGATAGCCCTGTCGGTGAAAGTGGAGGCAAAGCAATTTCGTACAGCGTCAATTAGTGATGCAGGACCTCTAACGTTAAGATAGGTTTCTTGTTGACCGGCAAAAGAGGCATCCGGCAAATCTTCGGCAGTAGCGCTGGAGCGGACTGCCACATCAGTTATTTCTTGGTTATAAGTGGCAGATAATTTATAATATGCTTGAATAATTTCTTCGCTGAGTTCTTTTGGAAAGCGCCCATTCTGAATCAATTGACGAATCTGTAAACCATTTCTGCGTAAGCTTTCGATGTTGTCGAAGTCGATTTCACCAATCAAAAACTTTATTTTATTTTCTAAATCATTGAATTTTAAAAATTCGCGGTAAACATTCACAGTGATTACAATTCCGTTTGGGATTTTAATTCCTAAGGAACTTAAATTTTTAAGCATCTCACCTAAAGACGCATTTTTACCACCCACCAATTCCACATCGTTCATACCCACTTGGTCAAGTTCCATTACTCTTGCTGTATTCATAGTTAAGGATTTTATTGAATTGGTTAAAATCGATTGATTGGTGTAAACGTAAGTGCTGAAGAAAGGTTTCCTTCCGGATCTTTTTTGAAACAGAAGCTATTCCAAAATTATAATAAAATCAATAATTGCACACTTATTTTATTCGGCACAATAAATAAGAAAGGTTTGATTTTTGTTTTTGACTGATTTCTTGTGCTTGAAGTATTTCCAACAATTCAATTTTGTAATATGGTGCATAATCAACCTAGTCAAAGCTTTTGCGCTGAGGGCGAAGGTGGCACCAGCAAGGTGCAGTGCTATTATTTGTCTTGATTTTTTGCTCCTGCTTATATTCTCTGCTTTTTTTGCACACCTCTTTTGCACTTTTGTATTGGTGCATTTTAGCATTTGCCAAAGCACTATTTCTAAAGCTTTCAGACACCCTATCGGTTCCCAATTTTATGGCTAACTCATTTTCGGCTATGGCTTGATTATACTGATGTAATGCAGCATTGGCAAGCCCTTTAAAATAATGTACATCCGCATTTTCAGGTTCCAAAGAAAGTGATTTATCAAAATCGGAAATGGCTTCTGTATAATTTTTTAATTTGCATTGTGCTATTCCACGGAGGTAATAATTATCGGGACTGCTACTGTCCATTCCAATTGCAGTGGTGAAATCTGCAACAGCTCCTAAATAATCTTTTGCTAAATGTTTTACCATTGCCCTATCAAAATAGGCTATAGAATCATTGGGATAGATTTTTAGTAAGTCAGTATAATTTTCAATTGCACCAACATAGTTTTTAGCATCTAAATTTTGGCGTGCTCGTTCATTCCATGCTTCTTTGCTTTGGCTTAGCGCGATAAAATGGCAAAGCAAGAAGAGTATCGAAAGAAGTAAATTCTTTGTTCGCACCTGAAGTAAGTTCATTCGGCAAATTTCAATTTTATTTTGGTTCAGAATGCAATATCTTTAGTATCAATTATAATCTACCAAATTAAAATGAAAAAATATTATCGTACACTATTTATTGGAATCGTTATCGCAACTAAGCTTCATGGTCAAGTGGAGCCTATAAAATTAGAAGGAAATGCACAAGGCACCACGTATCACATAACTTATTACGATAGTAAGCAACGAAATTTTGGTCCTGAGATTGAAAAAATTTTGCAGGATTTCGACAAGTCAGTTTCCACTTATTTACCCACTTCTATCATTTCTCGAATCAATTCTAACGAAGGGAAAGTTAAGGTGGATGCTTATTTTATGACTTGTTTTAATAAGGCCAAAGAAGTATGGTTAAATACAGATGGAGCATTTGATCCAACCGTTTACCCCTTAGTGAATGCTTGGGGATTTGGTCCTGGAAAAAAGCAAAAAATGGAGCAAGCAAAGATTGATTCTATTTTGCAATTTGTAGGTTTTGATATGATTGAATTAAAAGGAAATAGAGTGGTGAAAAAAGATCCGCGTGTAGCACTCGATTTTAATGCCTTTGCACAAGGATACTCGGTGGATGTAATTTCAGATTTTTTAAGTGCGCATACTATTGAAGCGTTTATTGTGGAGATTGGAGGAGAGGTGTATGCAAAGGGAAAAAAGCCCAACGGCGAAAACTGGACCATTGGAATTGAAAAGCCAATCGACAACCAACAAAGTGCAAATCCGCTTAAAGCGACAGTAAAACTCGAAAATTTAGCCATAGCCACATCCGGCAATTATAGAAGGTTTACTATTATTGATGGCATAAAATATGCACACCACATTGATCCAAAAACAGGATATCCAACTAAAAATAATTTGCTCAGCGCATCCATTTTTTCGAAAGAGTGTATTAGTTCAGATGCCAATGCCACTGGGGTTTTAGTTATGGGTTTGGATAGGGCAAAAATCTTTTTAAAAGCGCATCCAGAATTGCAAGCTTACTTGATTTATTCAGATGAATTTGGAAACTATCAGGTGTATGAAACACCGGGATTAAAAGCTATTTTAACGGAAACAACAGAGTAACATTATTTCAAGTTGATACAAATAAAGGCACTTAAACTCTTGTTTAATAATTAATTAGTTTCAATAAAATCGATTGAAGAATTACAAATAAAAAAGGCTGCTCCTAATTTAGGAACAGCCTTTATAGTTTGGGTTAAACTAAATTACTTATTTAAAATAACTTTTCGTTGGGTAGATTTTTCGCCGTTAAGAATGGTCACAAAATAAACTCCATTGGCAAAATTAGTTAGGTCTATTGTTTTTATTCCGGAAACGGATTCATCCACTTTTTCGTCATAAATAATCACTCCTAGCATATTTGAAACGCGAATGTTATTTGCTGTTTCATAGCTTACATTCACAATTCCTTCGTTAGCCGGATTTGGATATATTTTAATTTCCTGATTATCTACTAAACTCTGAACACCAAGTGTGTTGGGGATCCAGTCCAATACCACATTTGTAAAATAAGTATCATTTGTTGGCGTTTGATGATCGGGATTGGGTCCTTTGGTAAAGGTAAATGATTTGGTGATAGTGCCGCTGGTTCCGTGATTCCAAGTAGATTGAATCGTTACTTTATACACTCCATCGGCAACTGTTGTTCCATTTACTGCACCGTTAACCCCTTTTCCGTCCCAGGTAATGGTGCGGGTTGCGAAACTGCTTAAAGTGGCGCCGGTAGTTGCATCGGTAATGTTACAATTTGCAGAAGTAGCATTTCCTGCTGTTCCGCCTGCATTTACCGACCAAGTAGGCAAGTGATCTTTGGTAGAGCTGCCCACATTTCTTCTTTTAGTTTTGATAAAAGTACCGGCATTGGATTGAATCCAAACAGCCATTACATTTTTAGTTCCGGAATATCCGGGAGTTTTAGCAACCTGCGTAAAAGTGCAAGTTAAGGTTCCATCGGTTTGTGCGGTTAGATCCGCTGTGCATGCTGTGAGGCCAATGAGGGCAAGTAAAATTTTTTTCATCGCTTTTGGGTTATTTGTTTCTGATTGCGAAAGTATAACTAATAAATCCCATGAAAAATGATTTTTTTCCGAGTAGGATAAGTTGGAAGTTTTTAAGTGCAAGAAAAATTCATTTTTTTATTGCTTATTGTGCAAAATTCAAAGTTTAATTTATTGAAAATGCCGACCATATTTATTTACCTGTTTATTTTCAAAAATGCTAAAATTGGATTTGAATGAGAAAATGAAAAACAATATTGCAATTAAAATAGATACGGCAGCGGCAAGAAACGGAGCACCCGGAAAATAAATAGGAGTATTTTGTTTCGTGAAAAAATAAAAAAGGTTACTCATAAGCAAAGGAGATAAGATGTTGCATAAACTCATGATAGACGAAATCACACCTTGCAATTCTCCTTGTTCATTAGCAGGAATTTTTGTGCAAAGGATTGCTTGCAAGGTAGGTGATGCAATGCCGCCCAAGCAGTAAAATAAAAGTATAACATACAGCATCCAAGCTTCATTGGCAATAGAGAAAACCAGCATCCCAACAAAATAAAATACGAAGCCTGTGATGACTGATTTTTTTTCGCCTAACCGTAGCTGTGCTTGTTTTATTAAAAAGCTTTTTACTCCAGCCACCATCACTCCTACAAAAGCTAAGGAATAGCCAATGGATAAATCACTCCAATGAAAAACATATTTGGTGTAAAAAGGCCAAATGGCAGGCATTACCTGTACTCCAAGAAATAAAAAAAACAAAGAAAGTAAAAGCGGTTTTGCATTTTCGTGGTTGCGAAATTTTAGAAAAGCACCTATTGGATTTGCACGTTTAAATGAAAAACTTCTTCTGCTTTCCGCGGGAAGTGATTCCGGTAAAATAAAAAATCCATACAAAAAATTCAGAAAGGAAAGTATAGCGGCAGCAACAAATGGTACTCGGGTTCCCCATTCACTTAATACGCCTCCCAAAAATGGCCCAATAATAAAACCTAATCCAAATGCAGCGCCGAGCACTCCAAAGTGTTGCGCTCTTTTTTCAAGCGGGCTTTTATCGGCAACATAGGCGTAGGCTGTAGTTAAACTGGAGCCGCAAATTCCGGCAATAATTCTACCTATAAAAAGCAGCGTTAGTGTGTTGGCTATTGCCAGAAAAATATAGTTCACACCAAGGCCTAATAGGGAGATTAGGAGTATGGGTCTACGCCCAAATGTATCACTCAAGCTGCCAAGTATGGGCGAAAAAATAAACTGCATAATGGCGTAAGCAGCCATCATCCAACCGCTGTAAGTTACAGCCTTGTTCACGTCCATATGTCCCACTTCCGAAATCAATGTAGCAGCAACGGGATACACAATTCGAATGCCGATGCAATCGATCAAAACTGTAATAAAAATAAAGGTGAGCGGATTTTTTATCCTTTGCATCGCGCCAAATATATTGCAAAATAAATGGCACTTGCAAAACAAATGTTATCAGTGGAAAATAAATTTAGTTAAGTAGAGAAAAAGTACGCTTGCAAATTTTAGCGTTGGGCAACAAATTGGGATTAAACCACAAAGCACACAAAGTAGGCACAAAGGGCACAAGTCTATCAATAAAAATAAAATCCCCTTGAGTCCTTAGTGGTTAAATATCTTTTTATCCTTAAAATTAAAGCCAAAATTCAATTACAAAATTCAATTTACATCCTCACAATTTTACCAAGTGATATTTGCGATTTGCTTAATTTGATAAAGTAAATTCCGGGAGCAACTTCCATATCCACGTAAGTGCGTAGCGCATCAAATTTACCTGCAAGTATAGTTTCGCCAAGTGCATTTGTAATACAATAACTTTCGCCCAAAAGCGATAATGGACATTGTATGCTTATTTGTCGGGTCGTTGGATTTGGATAAAGAACTAACTCCGTCAAATTGGTTAGATCGGCTATTCCAACCGATGTAATTGCAATACAACTAGAAGTGTCGCTACATCCATTTTGTGTAACCTTCACCGCATAATTTCCATTGGCAGTTGCCGTATAATTTTGCGAAGTAGCACCCGAAATAGAAAGATTATTGCTGCAGTTCAACCATTGATAGCTAGCACCTGAAAGCGCTGCAGAAATAGTACTTCCGGCGCTTGTTACACTCACATTTGGTAGCGGATTAATGGTTGCTTGCACAGCACTTCGCGTGGAATTAGTACATCCGTTTCGACTCACTTCGGCATAATAGGTTGTTGTATTGTTTAGCAAAGGAGTGGTAAAATTGTTACCAGTATATAATGAAGTTCCAAAAATTGCTTGGTCATACCATTTAATAACAGCATTAGAAGGGCTTGGAACAGCAGTTAACGTGAGCACTCCGGCATCGCATGTTGTTGCGGGGGTGGTGCTCGATATGCTTGGTGTTGCAACCACAGTAGCGGTAACAGCAACCGGTGCAGTGCTGCAACCACTATTTATTCCTACCACATAATAGGTAGTTGTAGTGCTTATTGTAACCGCATATACCGGATTACTCCATAGCCAGGTCCCATTGGAGGTTTGCCATTGCACATTACCAGAATCGACAGAAGCACTCAATAAAATTTGAGAGTTGGCACAGCCACTTCCATCAACATGACTTAGTAAAATGGGAGTTCGGATTATTTGAAAAGTATGCACTTTTCGCGTAGCTGTTGTACACCCATTATCCGTAGCATCCAAATAAAAATTGGTTGTAACACTTGTAAAGGGAATAGAATAGCTATTTCCGGTATGCAGTAAATTGCCACCGGTAGGAGCATCATACCAATTTATCACACCTGCACTTGCAAGTGCATTAATTGTTCCTGTGCCAGGGTCGCATCTGTAATAAAGTCCTCCTGTGGTTACCGTAGGTATGGTATTAATGGTAGCGGTTACCGGTGTTCTTCCTGCTGTGCAAGCGCCCGACGGAACGGTAACATAATATGTCTTAGTAGCACTTAAGCTAGGTGTAGTAAAACTTGTTCCTGAAAACAAAACTGTCGAACTGCCGGCAGTGGAGTACCAATTTGGTGTACCCGAATTTGCACTCACCGAAAGGGTAACCGTTCCCGCACCACAGCGTGAGGCTGGAGTAACCGAAATAATTTGAGGCGCATTTAGGCAACTGAGAGTATATTTTGTCAAATAAGTGGATTCACCAATAAGAAATGTTCCACCTGCATTGTAGTCAATGTTCATGCCTTCGGAGGTTGTTATTGTTGCATAAAGCGCATCATTCACTATCGAAATGGTTTTAAAAAATTGCGAAGCAAAAACCTGTTTTGTTTTAATCCAATTTAAGTCACCATTGGCGGTATAGCTTGCAATGAAAGCATCCGGATTGGTTACGCTAAACGGAATTAAAATGTTTGTGCCGGCATTAAAATCAAAATCCACCGTATCTTTAAATTGACCTACAACATAAATGTTAGCACTTTTATCTAAAGCGAAATCAATTCCTAAATCGCCCATATTGGTGGCAGAGTATGAAGTTGCTTTAACCCAGCCGAGTATTCCGGCCGGTGAATATTTGGCTAAGAAATATTGATAGGAATTAGAATTATTATTAGTAGGAACAGCAGTAAATGCATTATTGGACGAATTGAATCCGGCATTTTTTGATGGGGTAGAACCGGAAACATAAATATTTTGAGCAGAATCTAATTGGCATTTTGCATTGCCTGCAATACCTGCAGCCCAAAGATAATTTGTTAACGAATCGTATTTGGCAATAAATCCCGAACCGTTATACATTCCTTGCGGAATTGCACTGCCCGACCCAAAATCAAAATCAACGGAACCTGAACTCACCGCTCCCGAAAGGATAATGTTTCCGGCATTGTCCACCTTGATACTTTCATAAGTTCCTGCAAAAAGCTTGGCAAAAAGGTAGTTTCCATTTAAATCGTAGGAGGCAAAAAAGCTTTTGGTGGAGGCGCTTGTTAAGTTGCTGATGGCTGCTGATGGGTCAAAATCAACAGTGCCAATGAATGTACCAGTCAAATAAATTTTATTGTGCGAGATATAAATTTTACGACCTTCTTCCACATCTGTGCTTCCAATTTGTTTTGCCCATAAAAAGTTTCCAGAAGAGTCATACTTTGCTATAAAAATATCTGAAACATTGGCGGGTGTGCTGGATAGAAATAGTGTATCCGCGCCCGGGTCAAAATCAACTTTGTACTTAAAAGAACCTGTGATGTACACATTTTGATTGTTGTCTGTTGTGATATCAAAAATTTGATTGCCATTGAATTGTTGAAAGAGCGTAAATGCCCACTTTACTTGGGAATTCGGACCATATTTGCAAATAAAGGAATTTGAAATTGCAAAAGGGGGACCTTTGTAAAAACTATTTTCTGTGTAAGGATCAAATCCAATAGCGCCATAAAAACTTCCTCCTAAGTACACATTTCCTAAAGCGTCGGTATGTTGCGCATTTATGGACTTATAAGTATATCCAATTTTATTATCTTCAATGGCGGATGCCCAGCTATAGTCGCCATTAGGTTTATAAGCTGCAACAAACGAACTGGTTGCCACGTGAGATACAATTCCGGCTGTTGTAGTAGGTGATGTATCAAAATCAACTGTTTTCTGAAAGAAGCCTCCAATAAAAACTTTTCCTGAGGGGCTCACATAAAGGGCATGCAGTTCATCGTCATAAAATCCACCATTCCCACCAAACCACTTCTCATAAATGGTAACACCCGTTTTACTTAGCTTTCGTAAAAAAATTTGTTGCCGGCCCGGAAGGGATTGATTTTCAAAAGGCCCTCCTACATAAATACTTGAATCGGCTGCAATAACTAATTTTTCGCCACCGGCATTTGTCAATGGAAGAAATGCTGATTCATAAACACCCGCAAGTGTGTATTGATAAATATAAACCGTTGCACTTGTAGTAGAGCTATTGGTTGAGAATCTTAATTTTCCGGATGCATCAATTGCTAAATCATAAACTTCCCTATCTTTCAGAAAAGCCCATATAAAATTGCCTTGATTGTCGTATTTCGCAACATAACCGGCTTGAGAATTAATAGGCATGATTAAATTATAAGTTCCAGCACCCGGATCAAAATCCACTGTTTGGTTCATGTATCCAGAAATATAAAAATTATCGTTGCTATCGAGGATTAATGCATCTACTTCATCGTACACCGAACCACCAATTTTTTTAGCCCAAACAAGCGCACCCGAGGGAGTATATTTTGTAATAAAAACATCTGAGAAATTTGTGGAAGCCGCTACAACATTAGTTGTTCCGGCACTAGGGTCAAAGTCGACTGTGCCGGCAAAATTTCCAACTAGGATAAGATCTCCATTCGAATCCAATTTCATTTTTTTGCCCCAGCCGTTGACTGTTCCACTCATCATTTTGGCCCAAATTAAATCTCCATTCGCATCATACTTTGCAAGGAAGATTCCTGTTGCATTGCTAGTACCAATAGGGGTTACAAAATTGGTATCGCCACCTCCATCAAAATCTGTCCGAGCGGAACAGAACCCTGTTAGATAAATATTTCCAGCTGCATCTAAAATCACATCATAAGGCTCGTCGTTAGTTGCACCACCCATAGTTTTTGCCCAAAGCATGGCACCTGCAGTATCATATTTCACCATATACATGTCATAGCCACCGCTGCTTGCCATGTAAAAAGTGTTGCTGCTCGGATCCGCATCCACTGTGCCTTGAAAGCTTCCAACTGAAATGATGTTTCCATTTGCATCACCTGTTATAGCAGCTGTGAAATCATCGCCACCGGTATCGCATTTTATTTTGTTTGCCCAGTTAACAGTAAGTTGAGCATAACTGAAGGAAGTGAATAAGGAAAATAAAATGACTGATTTAAGTAAAATATTTTTCATTGAATTAGTATTGATTTCTGGTAATTTAGTTTTTTATTAACTTATAATTTAGTTCTTCTTTTTCATTTTTTAGGTTTAAAAAATAAATTCCATTCGGCCACTCCAACGTTGCAATTTTTAAATTTTTACTCCCAACTGTTGTGTTTTGATTAAATATGATTTGTCCTGTTAAATCGAATATTTTTATGCTTGTGTTTTCATGCAGCTCCTGCATATTAAGTTCGATGCTATTTTGGAATGGATTTGGAAAAGCTATGTGCTGATTTTGTTGCTGCTGAGCAATTGACCAAACTCCGGATGGATTTTGTTGTAATTTCAACATAAAATTATCCTCTGTTCCAACCGGAGTCAAATTATTTACTGCGAAAGGCGAAAAATTGAAATCGAGTGTTGTGCTAAACAATCCACAAAGCACAATTCCACCATTGGCATCAATAGTTAAGGCTTCGCAATCATTAAAATCAGTATACCCAATAGTAAATCCCACGGTTGGCATTCCGGCACTGTTGTATCCACCTAAAAAAATATCAGCATTCACAAAACTATTATAAGCGCCTGCTACATATTGTCCACCGCTATAATTACCTGTGTAGTAAATGTTATCAGCGGCATCAATGGTCATGTCTTTTACGCAGGCATCAGGGAAAGTAACCATATTGTTAATTTCATTCCACCAAATGGAAGTACCTGTAGCCGGATTAATTTTTGCAATCACATATCCCTCTTCTGAAGTTAAATAATTGGCTTCGAAATCCATCCCAATTACAATTTCCCCTGTACTAAGTAACCCCATTGTTTTTATTTCGTCGTTATTTCCATACACCATATATGTTTGCGCCCAAGCAAAGCTGCCGGAAGAAGTTAATTTGAGAATATAAGCTCTTTCTCTTATTCCTGCACTTAAATAAAACGTTCCTGCACCCGGGTCAAAATCCAAATTGCTTCCAAAAAAGCCGCCGCCAATATAAATATTGGAATTGTTATCCACCACCATATCACTGGTGGAATACACAGGAATGGCATAAGCCCATGTTGCGGTTCCGGTATTATTTAATTTTGCTACAAAGCCATTAAATCCGCTTCCGCTTACGCTAATTCCCGAAAAGGAAACGGTGTCGTTATTAAAACTACCGCTTAAATAAATATTTCCGGAAGCATCTGCTATAATGTTTTCTCCATATTCATCCCCATTCCCAGCAAATCTTTTTACAATCGAAAAATTTCCGCCTACTGAAAGTCGAAGCATAAAAATATCATTAGATCCATTTGACGAAGTCAAATTTGTTGTGCCGCTGCCAGGATCAAAATCTACTGTACCGGAAAAAGAGCCGGTGATATAAATTTTTCCGGTGGCATCAATATAAATGTCACCAGCATAATCATCGCCAGGTCCTCCAATTATCCTCACCCAAAGTAAACTACCGCTGGCACTTATCTTTTCAATAAAAATATCCTGACTGCCTGAATTGGAGGTGTAATTTGCTGTACCTGCGCCCGGATCAAAATCTATCGTTCCACCAAAAAGCCCAACCGCAATATAGTCGCCGGCTGAAGTTGTTTTTATTTTCATAACCGCGGCATCGCCTCCATTATTCACCCACGAAAAGTCGGGTAGCTGACAGAAACCAAGCACAGAACTTAAAATTAAGATAGTAGTAATAATTAGTCTCATGAATTATACTTTAATTGATTGTATGATTTTAAGTTATTTTGCGCAAAGTGTGTACATCAAATGCACTTTATTAAGTAAAGCTAACACCATTAATACGCTAAGACAGCGTAGTCTCTTTCATGAATCAAAACTAAAAAATCTCAAGAAAATAGACTAACCGTTAAATAGGTTTTTAGCACAGAAATTTCTGTATTTATGAGTAATGGTTACTATCCTAAACAGCTAAATAATCTTATTTAATTGTTTGTTTTCACTGGATAAGTAAACATAAAAATAAATTTAATTGAGATTTAGAATGGAGGCGTTTTTTGTTTGCAATAGTGTTGGTTTTACTTAGGCATCGCCTTACTCTCCATCCAAAGCACAGAGTTACCGGTATCGTATTCATTTTCCTCCCAACTGCTATTTCCGGGATCAATCATCCATTTTCCGTCAACAACAAATTTGTATAAATACTTGCCGGGTTTCAAATGCACCGGAAAAACCCATTCGCCTTTTTCTTTTTGAAAATACATTTTATAACCGGGGCTCGCCCAATTATTAAAGGTGCCCGATACGAATACTTCTTTTGCATTCGGATATTTTTTCATTTTAAAAATATAATTCGGTTTCACCACACGTAAGGAATTTTGCTGATCACTTCCTCCCACCACAAAAGGATTATAAGGATCGGTAATCCAATTTCCATCTACAATAAATTTGTATTCGTAATTACCAGGAGGCAGCATGTAATCGATGTTCCAGCCATTGGATGTTTTTTCCATGGCCAGCTCAGCTGTGCGCCAATTGTTGAAATTTCCGCTTAGTATTACTTGGTGCGCATCTTTGTATTTCTTCAAGCTAAAACTTACCGTATCGCCGGTTCCTACAACCGAATTAAAATTACCTTCACCATCCGCCCTTACTCTTTTATTGGCAGGGTCATTTATCCAATTTCCATCCACAATAAATTTATAGGTATGCAAGCCATCTTGTAAAAATAAATTGGCAATCCAGCCGTCGGGTGTGGGCAACATTTTTAATTCATTTTCATCCCAATTATTAAAACTGCCGGCAATAACCACTTTGCGGGCATCTTTATTGCCTTTTAAATTGAAAGTAAAATTGGTTTGATAATAGGTCGAGTTATAGCCATCATGACCATCCTCTTCTTTTAAAGAGTTGTAACGATCTTCGGTCCAATTGCCATCCACGATAAATTTATAAAAATACTTTCCCGGATCCAGTTTTACTTGCAGCACCCAGCCGCTATCGGTGCGCTGCATAGGGTTGCCATACAAACTCCAGTCGTTGAAATTTCCGCTGAGGTAAACTTTTTTCGCGTTTTTATTATCAGGAAGCCAAAATAAAGCATAGCCGGCAACACGCTGTCGAACGGTAACTTTTTGTCCAAATTTATTTCTTCCGTATACCACTTCCGTGGGATAGCCCGGCGTTCCTTCTTTTCCGAAAGTTGAATTTATTCCCAGCGCAACCAATACCGCACTTTTCGACCATTCTTTGGTATTGTCCATGTCTTTCAACGGTCGCTCCAGCACACATAAATTGGCATCCACACTTCTTAATTTCCAGCCTTCTGTGGCAAGTTTGCCGAGTTTTTTTTGGCTGAATAAACTGTCGATAGAAAAGGAAGGTAAGGAATACAATCCGCAAATGCTTTCGGTTTGTACTTTTGAATAGCTACGCTGTAACTTAATCACCATCATGTCATTTTCGATCGAAAAAATTTCCTTGCTTTGCCCATAAACCGAGCTTATCCCGATAAGGAAAAAGGAAATCAACCGAAGTATGCTGCGCTGTGCCATCTTATTTTCCATAAAGGTACATACTAAATTCTTTCTTTTTAAAATTGATTCCAACTGTGCCGTTAAACATGAGTGGATATCCTAAAATTCCATCAAAGTAATTGTCGTAAATGCGCTGTAATTCACCTAACGGGGTGAGGTAAGTTTGCATCGTAGCAAAAGAATGCCCGCCAATTTCTGCCGCTTTAATGATTCCATTAATTACCTCAGCACGCTGGCCGCCCGAACCAACCAGCAAAGACCTGCGTTGCACAATAAAATCATCCAGCACTTTTTTATTCACTTTGGTGTTGAGCACATTTACTTCAGCTCCCGAATCAAAACAAAATCGAAGCGACTTTTCCTGAATCATTCCATCAATATAAATGATGTTGTTGGAAAGCATAAACGGAATTTTTACATCCGCCGTTTGGGGTGCATCTCCTTTGTAAAAGCGTTCCCCTTGTCGATCTAATTTATACAGTATCAAAGCGTCGCGACGAGTATCAATGAGCATTTCAAATTCCGTAAATAAATTGGTACCCATCAGTCCCAATACTTTCACCCCTTTGGAGTTTTCAATTTGGGCTAAATTGGTAATATCGGCTTCCACATTTTCGTAATACAATTCCTGCAGTTGAAATTTTTTAACTACGGTTTTTAAAACATCGCCTCCCTTACCGGTGATGCCACTGGCTACTTGATCCGTTTCGGTAAACCCTTTTCGGAAATAAGTTTTGTTTAATACTAAATAAGGCGCACCCGTATCTAAAATTAAATTCCCGCTCACCCCATTAATGCTGGCCTCAATCATTAATAAATTTTGTACGTGCTTTAATGGAATAGTAAGCTTGGTAAATTCACCTTTGGGCTGCGGACTGCTGCGGTTAAGATAGGGAGTGGGAGGGGCGTAGAATAGGGAAAATACTTCTTGCGAATACGCAGGTATTGAACACGTGCATGTAAAAATAAAAATGAAAATAGCGCGAAATATGCTCACGAAAAAGGTTTGCAGGTAAAAATAACGATAAAGCCGAGCTTGAAAAATCCTTTAACAAATTTTTGGGAGTATACCCTGTTAATTACTTTGTTTAAAGTAAGACTTTAATTCTTCTAAAGCGTCGCTCACATCCACTTACTTTTGTTACTTAAGAATATACTATACTATGCCTATCGGAATCGGAGAGATTGTTTTTGGAGCCTTTGTCCTCATTACCCTTGTTCAATTTTTGTATTACCTGGGAATTTTTGCCCGTTTTGCTTTTCGCAAAGAAAAAAATACTGCCGCTCCGCTTCATGAGGAGCCTGTTTCGGTGGTAATATGTGCCAAAAATGAAGCACAAAATCTGCAAAAAAATATTCCACTCTATTTTTCCCAAAACTATCCAAATTTTCAAGTTGTAGTCGTTAACGATTGCTCTGTTGATGAATCGGAGGACATCTTGGATGAGTTTGAAAAAAAGTATCCCGAACTTCACATCGTTAATTTAAAAGAAGACGAAATTCGCGAGCACGATAAAAAATTAGCGCTAACCTTAGGAATTAAAGGTGCCAAACACGATTTGCTTTTGCTTACCGATGCGGATTGTGTGCCGGCCAACGAAAATTGGATTCGTACCATGGTACGAAATTTTGATACCCAAACCGAAATTGTACTCGGCTTTGGAGCCTTAAAAAAATCGGATGGGTTTTTAAATAAAATAATTCGCTTCGATGCATTTTTCGTGGCTTTGCAATATCTTTCTTATTCTTTGGCGAGGCTTACCTATATGGGTGTTGGAAGAAACTTGGCTTACCGAAAATCCTTATTTTTTAAACACAAAGGATTTGCTTCCCATTATCACATCCAATCTGGCGACGACGATTTATTTATTAATGGTGCTGCAACT